>NZ_WTEW01000004.1:0-127005 GCF_009795865.1 Gilliamella sp. Pas-s27 | reverse complement strand
TTGTAATGATTCAAATAATTAATGTTATCTAATTTAATTATCCAATGTGGCTCTCTAATGTCGTTATCTAATAGATAGTCTCACTAAATTAAATTGTATAATTGCATAAAGTATAGCGCATTTTGGGTTAAATTTTAACTAATTTTTAACCATCATGTTGTTTAATATTAATAATTCAAGTTAGCTTAGCGACGTTGTTTTTGTAGTTAAATTTTTGTTAAAAAAGGAATAACGATAAGTTCATTTTTATCAATTTAGTCATGATTTTTTTACTTAAACACGATGTCTCCTGAAAGTTTTTAACAAAAATGGGCGCTTTGTCTTTTTAGATAAACTGTGTGATCACATCGTATTAAATAAAATTCACCAACCCCGCCTGCCCATAAACGAATGGAAAAGGCGAAATAGCGATACATACGTTAATGGAAAGTTGCAGAATCAGCAAATATTTAGTTACCAAAAGACTGACAACTAAAGCCTAGCGATTTAGTCACTTTTATAATACCATTAAACTGCATAAAGCGATTTTAGGGAAAACGCCTTATGTTTTAGCTCAAGAATAGGTAAATACCCCCATTTGTTTACAAGAACTTAAATTGATGCCACCGAATAGCAAATAGTATTGGCAGTAATCACAATATTAATTTTTTACTGCTGCCACAATTTTAATTTCGATTAAATATTCCTTTTTCATTAATCCCGCTTGTACAGTGCAACGTACAGGAGCGCTTCCCTTGGCTACCCATTCGTTCCATGCTTTATTCATTGCGACAAAGTCATTTTTATTAACTAAAAATAATGTTGCATCCAATATATGTGATTTATCGCTGTTAGCTCTAGCTAACATTTTATCAATTTCGGCTAAAGCACTTTTAGTTTGGATATAAGCATCATTTTCAAGATTAGTAGGAACACTTGTGTAATAAATAACGTTATTATGAATTACGGCTTCAGACCAACGTTCTTCTGGATCAATTCGTGTTATTGTCATCATATTTTCCTTATCAGATGGTTAATTAAGACACTTTAATAAAATCAGCACGCAATTTTTTTATTTCATCGCGTAGTACGCCAGCTTTTTCAAATTCAAGATTCTGAGCTGCTTCATACATCATTGCTTCAAGTTCTTTCACTTTTGCCTGAACCTCTTTAACTGAGACATACTGATACTGTTTACCATGTTCAAATGCTTGTATTTTAGCCGTTGATTTTTTAGTACTTAAACCAGCCTCTAGTATGTCTTTGATTTCTTTGCGTACCGATTTTGGTGTAATGCCATGTGCAGTATTAAAATCTTCCTGTTTTTGACGACGGCGAGCTGTCTCATCAATCGTTTTTTGCATAGCAGGCGTAATTTTATCGGCATATAATATCGCTTTACCATGCACATTTCGAGCTGCACGACCAACGGTTTGAATAAGTGCACTCTCTGAGCGTAAAAAACCTTCACGATCAGCATCCAATATAGCAACTAACGACACTTCAGGTATATCAAGACCTTCTCGCAATAAGTTAATGCCTACTAGCACATCAACTTTACCTAAACGTAAATCTCGAATAATTTCCATTCGTTCAACCGTATTAATATCTGAATGCAAATATTTGATATTGACATCATGTTCTGACAAATAATCTGTTAAGTTTTCTGCCATACGTTTAGTTAATGTAGTTACTAAAACGCGCTCATTATTCTTAGTGCGAATTTTGATTTCGGATAACAAATCATCAACCTGAGTCGCAACAGGTCGTACTTCAATAATAGGATCTAATAGCCCTGTAGGCCTAACTATTTGATCTATAATTTCGCCACCCGATTTTTCAATTTCATATTTAGCAGGAGTTGCTGACACGTAAATGGTTTGTGGCATAATATTTTCAAATTCAGCAAATTTTAATGGTCGATTATCTAATGCTGATGGTAAACGGAAGCCATATTCAACAAGATTAAGCTTGCGTGAACGGTCACCGTTATACATTGCGCCAAGTTGCGGAATTGTCACATGTGATTCATCAATGAATAATAATCCATCAGCAGGTAAATAATCAAATAATGTGGCTGGCGGATCGCCTGGATTACGCTGTGCCAAAAAACGTGAATAGTTTTCGATTCCTGAGCAGTAACCTAGCTCAGTCATCATTTCAATATCAAATAGTGTTCGTTGAGTTAAGCGTTGTTCTTCTAACAAACGATTATTATCTAATAATACTTTTTGACGTTCTTTAAGTTCCTGCTTAATTTGGGCAATCGCGTTTTCCATTATATTTCTTGGCGTAACATAGTGTGTTTTGGGATAAATAGTTATCCGTGATACTTCATTTATGCCATTACCTGTGAGCGGATCAAACATAACAATTCGATCGACTTCATCATCAAATAACTCTACACGCACGGCAAGTTCATCTGAATCAGCCGGAAAGATATCAATCACATCGCCTCTAACACGAAACGTGCCACGACTAAAGCCTATTTCGTTACGAGTGTATTGCAATTCGGCCAAACGAGTCAAAATTGAACGCTGATCAGTTATGGTACCTTTCGTTAAGTGCAATATCATCGACATATAGGTTTCTGGCGCACCTAAACCATAAATTGCTGATACCGAAGCAACGATTACAACATCACGTCGTTCTAATAGCGATTTAGTGGCAGAAAGACGCATCTGCTCTATATGTTCATTAATTGATGCATCTTTTTCAATAAATGTATCGGTTGAAGGAACATAAGATTCGGGTTGATAGTAATCGTAATAAGATACAAAATACTCAACCGCATTTTCTGGGAAAAAGGCTTTCATTTCACCATATAATTGAGCTGCCAATGTTTTATTGTGAGCTAAAATAATTGTTGGACGATTATGCGCAGCAATGACATTGGCCATGGTAAAGGTTTTACCAGATCCTGTTACGCCCAATAATGTTTGGTGTGCAATCCCGTCTTGAAGATTTTGATTAATTTTTCTTATTGCTTCAGGCTGATCACCAGCAGGTTTGAATTCGGAACATAATTTAAATTTTTTCATCACATCGCAACCAATATTTTACCTATTAATAAAAATTATCCCCAAAAGGACTTGACCTTTTAATATTTTATATTTTTTATTCAAATTGCTTTTTTATTTATAAAAAAAACAATTTACCAATGACTTGATTTATACTAACTCATTGATAAAAAATAAAAAATAACTTAACGGTTAACTTGCAATCAAATCAAGAAAAATCCTGATAGTTACTGAGGTTAGCGTTTTTTTCAATAAACTATTAACAGAGTTATCCACAGGCAACGGGGATAACTTCATAAGTACCTTTTTTATAAACTTTTTTCAATTATCAAGACAAATTTTCAAAAAAAAATCCCTTTTTTTTGGATTGTTATTCCTATTTTTAATATCACTTTTAATAGGTGTAACTAATTACTTAGCTTAACTGTTCAAATTGATATTGATAGCTATCATCAAAGTCTAGAACAAAAGTTAATCGGTGAGTGATACATTTTGGCGCATCTTCTGCATGATGAGACACAAATAACAACTGCGTATGACCTTCACTAATTAAGCGATCTATCCAACATTTTACTAATTCCCGATTAAGATGATCGAGGCCTTGTAAAGGTTCATCTAAAATAAGCAATGTTGGATGTTTAACCAAAGCTCTAGCTATCAATACTAAACGTTGTTGTCCCCAAGAAAGTGATTGAAAAGGTTTATCAGCCTGTGCTTGTAAACCTAACAACTTTAACCATTCATCAGCCAATTTAGTTTGTTTATCGCTGGTGGTTTGATATACACCAATCGAATCAAAATAACCAGACAATAACACGGTTTTAACGCTCGCATTAACGCGATAATCTAAATGTAAACTGCTACTGACATAACCAATATGGCGTTTAATATCCCAAATTGTTTCACCTGATCCACGTTTACGACCAAATAAAATAAGATCATTGCAATATCCTTGCGGATGATCACCGGTTATTAAACTTAATAACGTCGATTTACCTGCACCATTAGGCCCGACAATTTGCCAATTTTGCTTGGCTTTGACTTGCCAAGTTAACCCATTAATAATGGCTTTATCATCGTAATGAACATAACCATTATTTAATATGATACGATCTAATTCATCAGTTAATTGAATTGGTGGTTCATCGGCTTCAGGTAATGGCGTATTGGGTATATTTTCCAAATTGACCAATTGCTTGACTGTTATATCATTCAATATTGTGTCTTTTGTATCAATTTTCAATAGTTGACAATCCGCTAATATACCAATATTTTTGATAAAGCTAGGAATTTCATTAAAACGATTTAAAACAAGAATAACCGTGATATCTTGCTTAGCAAGATCAGCAAGAACTTCGGCTAAATTTTCACGCGATGCAACATCTAAGCCATCAAAGGGCTCATCTAATATCAGCAAATCGGGTTGTTGCATCAAAACTCGACAGATTAAGGTTTTGCGTGTTTCACCTGTTGAAAGATATTTAAATCGTCTAGTTAATAAATGACCGATACCAAATTGGTTTGCTAATTGTTGACAAAGCACTTGATTAAAACTGTTTTCTTGAATGATTTGCTCAGTGGTTAATCCTATATCATTTTCACCTTCACTTAGCATATCAGTATTATTCCGCTTCCACTCATCATCAATTAGTTTCTGTAACTGCTCAAATGAAATATAAGCGGTTGATTTAAATTGATTGTCTACCCTACCTGACAATAGTGTAAGCTCGCCAGATAATGCTTTAACTAACATAGATTTACCGCTACCATTGCGACCAATGCACGCTAAATTGCCACCTTGATAAACTTCTAGTTTTTCAATACTAAAAACCTTATAGTCACTGATTTTATAAACCGCATTTTCTATTTGTAACATGAATACCTCATCTTAATAAAATACTAAACTAAAGTAGCGATAATAATATTTTGCGGATCAATAGAAAGTGTAATTTGCTTACCTTCGGTTAATGCGCATTGTTCAATTTCACGAGTTTCTCTGCTGGCGTAAATCATGATTCCAGAAGGTAATGAAAAGGTAATATCACTCCAATCACCATCAGTTGTTATATTTTCAACTTTCATCAATAAACGATTTTCATGGGTATCATTTAATTCAATCAATGGTGCCTTGATTAATAAAATAACAGTTTTATCTGGGCTTAATTTTAATCGTTGCACACTTGGTTGAGTAATATAGACCTTTAATTGGGTTTGGCTATCATCTAGTTGAACCGTTACAAAGCCTGCAACACCATTGCTTTCTATTTGTTTAACGCTACCATATAATTGATTGCGAGCACTGGTTTGCAATGATAATTTAGCTGTTGCTTTTAATATATCGTCTAATGGTACTTTATCATCCCTAAGAATATAAAAAGCATGTTGTTGTAACTGAGTTAATAACTCATAAAGTTGTATAAACCTAATGGCGTAATCACTTAACTTAGTCCCTCCTCCTTTTTTACCGCCAATTTCGGTAATTAAAAAAGGGTTAGGTGCTAGTTTGTTAATTTCATTGGTAGCATCCCATGCCGTTTTATAGCTAATACCCACTTGCTTAGCAGCCTGACTTAATGAGCCTGTTTGATCGATTGCTTTTAACAACGCAATGCGCCTTGGATCAGTAAATAACTGCTGATGTATATTTAACGTTAATAAAATTTCAGGAGAAAACATAATTTAGCACCACAAATGACCACTATCCAATTAGAACAAAGACGATTAATCATTGTAGACGCTTTTTAGCATTCTTCAAAACTTGTTAAAAATCTTATTGATCATTCTATCTCATCAGTTTAATTGTACTTTGTGGATAAATTTTGCTAACATCGATATGTATTATTTTATATAACGATAATTAAGCATTCTGCTAAAAAATAAAAATATACTTTTAAAAACAAATAAATATCATTGACGACTCAAATTAATAACGACTTTTGATTGTGAGGAAAAGAATGAAAAAAATTATTGGAATTATCACCACTATCGTCATAATGGCGATGACATATTCAGCATCGGCAGTTGAAAAAGTGGCAGTTGAAAAAATCACAGTATTTGCCGCCGCATCATTAACAAATGCAATGCAAGATATCGCAACAAGTTATAAAACGGAACATAAAGATGCCGACATTGTGTTTTCATTTGCATCCTCATCAATATTAGCTAAACAAATTGAACAAGGGGCCCCCGTAGATATTTTTATGTCAGCCGATCAAAAATGGATGACTTACTTAATTGAGCATAATATTGTTAAAAACAAACAAGATCTATTGAAAAATGCATTAGTTCTTATTGCGCCCAAAAATTCGCAAGTAGGTAACGTTTTAATTAATAGCAATACCAATTGGCAGGCGATTCTACCTAAAGGTGAAAGGATTGCTATTGGTGATCCTGATCATGTGCCTGCTGGGCTCTATGCAAAAGAATCACTCACCAACTTAGGCGTATTCGACAAATTATCACCGCAATTTGCCCCAGCAAGTAATGTGCGTGATGCTTTGATGTTAGTAGAACGTAACGAAGCAGTGCTTGGTATTGTCTACAGTACTGATGCCAAAGTAAGTGATAAAGTAAAAATTGTTGGAACGTTTCCTGCAAATACATTCAAATCGATTGAATACCCAATCACGTTATTAAACTTAAAAGCGAACGATTTTTATCAATATTTAAATTCACCGCAAGCAAAAGCTATTTTTGAAAAATATGGTTTTATAATTAAGTAGTTTACGCTGGTGAAATAATACAATACAACTATGTCATTAAAACAATTATGTTATTAAACGAATTTGAATGGCAAACCTTGCTACTTAGTTTAAAAATAGCCTTTGCTGCAATTGGGTTTAGTTTACCCATTGGTATTTTAACAGCTTGGATATTAGCACGCTGTCAATTTTGGGGTAAATCGCTATTTGACAGTATTGTACATCTTCCTCTTGTTTTACCACCAGTAGTTTTAGGCTATTTATTACTAATCACCATGGGGCGACACGGTGTAATTGGTGAGTGGTTAAATCACTACTTAAATATCAGCTTTGGTTTTAATTGGCAAGGTGCTGCTTTAGCTTCGGCTGTGGTCGCCTTTCCACTCATGGTACGCTCAATTCGTTTAGCTATTGAGTCAATTGATATACGTCTTGAAAATGTGGCTAGAACCCTTGGTGCTTGTCGATGGCGAGTATTTATGACAATCACGTTACCCTTAGCCTTTCCGGGTGTTTTAATGGGAATAGTGCTAGGTTTTGCTCGTTGCTTAGGGGAATTTGGTGCCACAATTACGTTTGTATCAAATATTCAAGGTGAAACCCGTACGCTACCGCTTGCCATGTACACAATGTTACAAATTCCCGATGGCGAACAAGGTGCATTACGGCTTTGTATTATTTCTATCATGTTATCGCTAATTGCACTATTTTTATCTGAATTATTAAATCGTTGGCATAAAAATAAACTTGCTGGACAATAAATTATGTTAAAGATACAGGTTAGCAAACAGCTTGCTTCGTTTTCGTTCCAATTCAATCATAATATTGATTGTCAAGGTATTACTGCTATTTTAGGTGTTTCGGGATCGGGTAAATCAACCCTAATCAATCTTATTAATGGATTAATTAAACCAGACCAAGGTTATATCGAACTAAATAACAGGCCACTAGTTGATTGTGATAAACACCTTTTTGTTGCGCCAGAAAACCGCCAAATTGGTACCGTTTTTCAAGATGCATTACTCTTTCCCCATTATACAGTGACTAAAAATTTGACTTATGGGGCTAAAAATATCGAATCGTCAAGATTTGACGAAATCGTAAATGTGCTTAATATTCGCCCACTATTAAATCGTTATCCAGCTATGCTATCAGGTGGTGAAAAACATCGCGTAGCAATTGGTCGAGCACTATTAACAGATCCTTTACTGCTATTGATGGACGAACCACTTTCTGCACTTGATATGCCAAGAAAGAAAGAACTATTAACCTATATTAATAAATTAGCTAACGAATTAAATATACCTATTATTTATGTTACGCATAATATTAATGAAGTTAAACAAATTGCTAACAATGTCGTCATTTTAGAGCAAGGAAAGCCTATTGAGTTTGGTAAAACCAGCCAAGTTTTGCAAAGTAATTATTTAAAAGAGTGGTTATAAAGTTCGAAAAGATCGCTATTTTGCGCCTGTTTAACATATGTCACCCCATCATGCCATGCGCCAAGGACTAGGCGAGTTACTGGGCGACCATTTATTTGAAAGTGGTGAGTTGCTGGTTTGTGTGTATGGCCATGAATCATAATATCGGCATTATGCGCCATCAACATATCAACTACCGCTTGTTGAT
The DNA here is from genome assembly GCF_009795865.1 of Gilliamella sp. Pas-s27. Lineage (NCBI taxonomy): Bacteria > Pseudomonadati > Pseudomonadota > Gammaproteobacteria > Orbales > Orbaceae > Gilliamella > Gilliamella sp. Pas-s27. The sequence goes on along the minus strand of NZ_WTEW01000004.1, from coordinate 118,673 downwards.
TTACATCCATAATAGATTCAGATTTAATTTGATTATGCTGACTACTTTTTTTCCTTAACTTAGTGGCAATTTTAAGTCGAATAAACAACGGCAAAAATAAAAATAGTTTTTGTAACCATTTATTATGCATCACTTTTCGAAATTTTTGATATTGAAGATCATCAGTGCACAGTAAATCGCCATGTAAAAAAACAACGTTTGTTTCTTGATTAGGTAAACAATTAACCTCTGGCAATAAGGTCATATCACACTGCTGAGCATACTTTTTGCTCAACAAAAAATCACGATTACCATGAACAAAATATTTTTTGATATTACGTTTTGATAAAGATTGTAGCGCTTGTGCAACCTGGTAATGTAAATTTGTTTTTATATCATCACCGACCCAGTAATCAAATAGATCGCCTAAAATGTAAAGCTCACAATTGTCAGGTAGTGCATTTAGAAAAGACAAAAAGCCTGCGGTTATATCACTATAACCAAAAGCAGGCTCATTATCGGCTAGATGAATATCAGCGATAAAATAACGAACAGGATTATTCAACCGTTACACTCGTAATAACAATATCTTCCATAGGGACATCTGAATGCATACCACTGCGTCCTGTTTTAACGGCTTTAATTTTATCAACCACATCAAGACCGTCTACAACTTGTGCAAAAACGCAATAGCCATAACCATTAACATCAGCAGAACGGAAGTTAAGATAATCATTATCTACTACATTGATAAAAAATTGAGCTGTTGCAGAATGTGGATCAGATGTACGAGCCATGGCTAAAGTACCGCGATCATTCTTTAAACCGTTATCAGCTTCATTTTTAATAGGAGATTTGGTTTTTTTCTGCTTCATACCGGGTTCAAAACCACCGCCTTGAATCATGAAATTATTAATAACACGATGAAAGATAGTATTGTTATAAAAACCGTCTTTGCAATATTCAACAAAATTTTTAACTGTTTCTGGCGCTTTGTCATCAAAAGTTTCGATTTTAATATCACCTAGATTAGTGTGAAATATAATCATAAAAAATTCCTTACTCTCTTCTTTAATTTAACGTAAATTGATAAATTCCAAACAATGAGATTACATTAATTTTAACTACATTAATTTTAACTACATTAATTTTAGTTACTTGCTAAACTTTTCACAAGCTTCAAGCGTGTTACTCATCAACATAGCAACAGTCATAGGACCAACACCACCAGGAACTGGGGTTATCCAACCAGCTCGATTAACGGCAACATCAAACTCAACATCACCAACAAGTTTACCATCAGGCAAGCGATTAATACCAACATCAATAACAATTGCCCCAGGTTTAATCCATTCCCCTTTAACATAGTTAGGAATACCGACTCCTGCAACAACAATATCGGCATTGCTAACATGTTTTGCTAAATCAACCGTACGGCTATGAGTAATGGTGGTTGTGCAGCCTAATAATAATAACTCTAACGCCATAGGACGACCAACAATGCTAGATGCCCCAATCACTGTGGCATTTAAACCTGATAGATTAATACCTGTTGATTCAAGCATTTTAACTACACCATATGGTGTACATGGTCGCAAAATAGGGTCACGTTGTAATAAGTGCCCAATATTGTAAGGATGAAAACCATCAACGTCTTTACTTGGTTCAATATGTTCAAGAACCTTGGTTTTGTCAATATTATCAGGCAAAGGGAGTTGCACTAAAATACCATGCACATCTGGACGTTGATTGAGTTCATCAATTAATGCTAACAACTCATCGGTAGTAGCCGATGGGAAATCATAAGCAAAAGAAACAAAACCAACATCGTCGCACGCCTTTTGCTTATTTTTGACATAGATTTTTGATGCAGGATCTGAACCTACTTGTATAACAGCAAGTCCAGGAACAGATAAGCCACTTTCAACACGCTTGTTGACTTTGCTGGCAATGTCATTACGAATTTGTTGCGATAACGCCTTACCATCAATTATTTGTGCACTCATAAGCATAAGTTTCCGTTTAGCTATCATAGTAAAGGCGTCATTTTCGCAAAAGTTTTTATTAATGTCTATTTACTTGTGAATGGATTGTTTAAGTTGCGTTAATATTTGCTCATATTGCCCATCAATATCGGTAATAACCGAACAAATATGAGCATCAAACGCCTTTAATTTCGGTTTTTGCGCTTTCCACTCATTTTTAGAAATAGTCTTGATTGCGCTTAAATTTTTGAAAAAATTCAAATGTAAAATACTGCCACCCACGACATTATAAAAAATGTGTTGACCAATATCTTCTCCATCTTTTTTTAGATTATTGAAGTTTTGGTAAGAAAACTGCGTATTGCCATTTTCGGTACTAATTGAGCCATGTAGCAACTTAACTAAACGTTTATATAATTTGTTTAATTCACTTTTTAGTTCACTATCATTGCTAAGGTGATTTTTTATTGCCTGTTCAAAAGTTATTTTAACTTCTAACAATAAATTTAACGACTGCTGCTCTAACAGTGGTAATTGTTGGCGTAAATCTTGTTGAAAATAGACTAGTTTTTTTTGTAATGATGGGTTGGGTGAAATTAATCTGTTATTTAAAACCACATTACCATTTTGCATGATAGTTAAATCATCTTTTTTATTAAAAATACGCACGCTTTCTTTATTGATGGTAATATCATAGCTAGGTTTAACCGCACACTCTTTTTTTGCAGCAAATGCAATGATAGGCAGTAATAAAGTAATCAATAATAATCCTTTTAACATATTCATATCCAGCTATTTAATTAATAATGATTATCAAAACTATAAGATAATAAACATAATAAAATAGAATTTAATATCAAGTCATACAAGGAATTTTTGACATATTGAGCTTAATAAAGATACTTACAATGTTATAAAAAGGAAAATATTTTTATATCTATAAAAATTTGGCCTAATGCATTAGTTGATTTACTACAAAAAATTTTAAAAAAATAAAAAGCTATCATTTTTATTATGTAAGTGGCATTTATAGAAAAATTATCGTCAAAAATAATGTATTATTTTATTTAAAACTAACGCTAGTTCAGATTTCCCCCCAAAAATCCTAAAAATTTCAAATAATTCAGGAAAAATTATAAAGATTTAGAGCACTATCTTAGCTATTCAGAATAAATCAACTATTTGTTTTTAACATTATTAAATAATGTAGCTTATTGTTATTAATTCTTGCTTCCAAAATTTCACTACAATTTAAATAAAAACCATAAATATTAGTAAATACTATTGATTCTTGGCATTAAAAATTGAATCTCGATATATAAAAATAAAATCCTTGTAACTCTAAACAAGGATTTTTTGCAAATCATAACTATTTAAAATTACATCCTAATATGTCCCATATCACTTTTTATATTCTACCCTTACCTTAAAGCACTAATGATTTCAGTTTTTTTATGCAATTTAATCATTAATTATTTATCCTTTACATGCAACCAAATGCTGATATTTCATATCGTAAGTATTTACATTTCCTGCCCTAGCATCGCCAACAAACATATAATAATTCTTAGTATGTATATTTGATGACCAGTAAAATGCTTTTCCATCCATTGCATTTGCAAAATCTCCCCATTGAGAATTAGGATAACTTTTAATATCACTATATCCCCATTCAGCAAATACTCCTCCTCCAATTGCTCGAGTAAATGTATTAGGCATTCCCTGCCAACCTGTATTAGGAGCAATACTATTTTGTGGAGAATTGGTAAACATTGATAAAGAAGGAAGATTCTGTACTCCTCCACATCGTTGCTTTGCAGCTTCCCAACCCATATAATTGTTACCCTGAGGAATTAACCAAACTAATGTTGGGTTAAACGTGTAATCATGATAAACCGCTGTATCCCTTTTTAGGATCGCCCGTATAGTAACATTTCCTGTAGGTTTATTCCTTAATAATACAATACCATTATCATCAATTGACACACCACTACCTGGGTTACTAATTATTCGATAAAGATAATCAGTTTGAGCCCCTGTCATTACTAATTGAAATTTAGCTCCTGGAAAACCTGTAGTAGGAAACTTATTTGATGAAATTGTCGGATTAGCTTTAAAACCATAATTTGGTACATAATCATCAGTAAAACCACCTCCATGAATAGGATGTGGCTTTGTATGATTTTCATCATTCCAACTTTCTGATCCTCTATCACTATTATAACCAATCCATTGTTCTTTAGGGCGAGCAATAATTCCATTCGGTTTAGCATAACACAATTCAGACATTGCTGCTATTTGGTAACTTTTGGATAATGTTATTGACTCACCTTCATCTGGAATACCATACGCCGAGTGCGCTTTGACATCAGTTTTAATAATAAGCCTTAAAGGCATAGCATAACCACTGCCACAACCGATAATATTATTAAATGGATCACTGGTTTCGGTTTTATTTATTCTTATACCAGAATTGTCATACCATTCATATGTCGTTTGTTCTATTAAAAAAGGGATATTTCCATCTGCATCATCGCCATCTATATCGCTATAATTATTAATTCTATCCAAGTTTTGTGAAGTGTATGCTACAATCTCGAAATCATTAAACCTTAAATTCCCATTAAATTCTTTAATTTCATCGGCTTTTATATTTCCACCCGCTTCGCTATAAAAAGTACCACCCACTCTAAAGCCTTGTTTATCTGCACTGTTTAATGCGACGACTTTAGGTGCATTACCGACAATAAAATGGGCCGATGTTGCGGAAAGTATTGCATAAGCTGAATTCACTATTACCAACTGCAATAATAAAAATAATATCAATTTAATTAAGTTCCACTTTAAATGAACAATAAGTACCGTGATTTTATCTGTTAGGTTTGAATTGTAATAGATGTGTCTAAAATGAGAAAATAAAACTAAAGATGAAAAGTTTGACTGAAACATAAAATGAAAACAACAATTGCCCGATGCCAGATTTAAGACCATATTTTTATCATTCCTTATACTCATTTTTATCGATTTATTTATATTATATAATTAGTTAGTTTTATGAAATATGAAAAATTACACTGTACTGTATAAACAAAACTTAATTAAAGGTATTATAAGAAAAAAATATTTTCTTTTGCTTATTTTTTTGTAAATTTTTGTTAAGCATAGCTAATGGTATAATGATGAATTTCAATACACGGAATTATTTTAATGTATTAACGTTATATTATAAAAAAGATAAGTATATTAAAGCCGTCATAAATAGCACCCAAATTTCTTCTAACCCTATAATTAATAGGTACACCCTATTAAATTAACTATATTTAACAACTTTTTTTTAATTAAAAGTAACGTATAGTAATGACATATTAAAAACAACTTATTCGAGGTAACAAATGTATACTGTAATTTTTGGACGTCAAGGTTGTCCTTATTGTGTTCGAGCTAAAGAGTTAGCCGAAAAACTATCTCAAGAGCGTGATGATTTTTCTTATCGTTATGTGGATATAAATGCTGAAGGTATTACTAAAGAAGATCTTTCTAAAAGCGTTGGTAAACCTGTTGAGACAGTACCACAAATCTTTATTGATGAAAAGCCAATCGGTGGCTGTACTGATTTTGAAGCCTATGCAAAAGCGCATTTAGGACTTTTTAAAGAATAAATAACACGCAATTTTTTGCTAAAAGCCACCTTTAAGTGGCTTTTTTATTTTATCTTCCTGGTAACTTTTTCCAAGTCACTTCATTACGTAAATAAGTTGGCTCAACATCTTCAACATTCACAAGTTCATTCTTTTGCCATTTATTCTTAGCAAGAACAACAAGATCTTGGGCATGAGGTAATAAGATGTCGCTTTGTTTTACTCCATTAATCATATCAGGATAAGTTTGCCAACCCGTACCTGCACAATAATCATCTTGACTAATATGCTTCACCGTTTCGATTACTTTTTCAGGTCTAATAACACACTCAGCAATAACCGCTTGCCATTGTTCGTTAACATAATGATATTGACCTAAATAAACCTCATTCATTCTAGCATCAATTGCGGCAATAACATTTGTTGCTTGTGTTGTTCGATAAACACCCTGCGCCAAAGTCATTAATGTTGATACACCTATCATGGGTTTATCAATACCTAATGCTAAGCCTTGAGCCACGCCAATACCAATTCTAACCCCTGTAAAACTACCCGGACCTTGTCCAAAAGCGATTGCATCAACTTGCGTAAGTGAACAGTCTGATTGTTTAAGAAGTCTGTCAACCATCGGTAATATTTGTTTCGTATGATCACGTGCCGATACAATAAAATCGTGAGTGATTTCGTTACGGTAGAGTAAAGCTGCCGAACAAGCTTCTGTTGAGGTATCAATGGCTAAAATAGTACTCATGTTTTTTCCAAAATATTTTATCTATTATCATTTAGCTTTTAGTTGTTAAAAAGCTTATAACTTTCTTTATATCCCGTGTTCTTGGTGACGACGGTAAGCTATTAATAAATGTTGCACCATAGGGTCGCATTACTAAACGATTATCACAAATAATAACTGCACCACGATCATTGTGATGACGAATTAATCGCCCTACACCTTGTTTTAAGGTGATAACAGCTTCCGGCAATTGTACATCATTAAATGCATCCCCTCCCTGCATTTGACAATCTTCCATACGAGCTTTAATTAACGGATCATCAGGCGAGGTAAACGGCAATTTATCTATAATAACACATGAGAGTGTATCACCTCTAACATCAATCCCTTCCCAAAAGCTGCTGGTAGCAATAAGTAACGCATTGCCAGTATGAATAAACTGTTCAAGCAATTTAACTTTACTGGTTTCGCCTTGCACGAGTACGGGTAATTTGGTTAATTCTCGAAACTGTTTAGCCAGTGCATTCATCATTGCGTATGAGGTACACAAAAAGAAACAACGTCCATTATTAGCTTCAATAACGGGCAATAAAATATTGGCTAATTTTTCAGCGTTACCTTGTTCGTTTGGTGATGGAATATAACGTGGAACACACAAAATCGTCTGATTAATATAATCAAATGGGCTTTCTAATATTAGCGAATCAGCATTAGTTAGCCCTAAACGTTTAGTAAAATAATCTAATTGATTATCAACCGATAACGTTGCAGACGTAAAAATCCAACTACCTTTACGTTCAGTAAGTAATTCTGTAAATTTATCAGCCACAGACAGCGGTGTTAAAGCAAAGATAAAGGAGTTATAGCTACTTTCATACCAGTAACTAAAACCTGTTATATTGGTTTGCTGTAATCGCTTTAAAAGCATAGTATATTGCTTAATGCGTTCAAGACAGTTGTCTAACGTTGTCGAACGTCCAACGGCTAATAACAAAACTTCGTGACAAAAATCTAGTGCATCGACAAGATAAGAAATCTCTTTTTTAACCGCTTCTTGGTTAAATAAAAACCGTAAATTACCTTTTGGTGGCTGTTGACTAATAACAATTCGCAAGTCTTGCGTACACTTTTGTAGTTTATCAGCACATTGCTGTAGCTGAGACATATCTTTGACTTCGGTACGATAAGCTAAATTAATTTCTTTTGCTAGATCAAAAAGTTGACGGCTGGTTAGCTGTTCTCCAAAATAGTGACAAGCAAGATCGGGTAATTGATGAGCCTCGTCAAAAATCATAACATCTGCTTTAGGAATTAGTTCACCAAAACCGGTATCTTTTACCACGACATCAGCTAAAAACAAATGATGGTTAACCACAACAATATCTGCATTTAAAGCTCGTTTGCGCGCTTTGACAACATAACAATCACTATAATGTTCACAATCACTTCCTAAACAATTATCATTTGTGCTTGTTAATATTGGCCAAATAGAATTATCTTCTGTGACAGTTGTGCATTTGCTAATATCCCCGTCTTTGGTTTTAATCGACCAATTTTTAACACGCGCTAAATCAGCGCGTAACTGCTTATCAAGGTCACCTGCTGCTGCATATTGATGATACATTCTTTCTAAACAAAGATAATTAGCTCGACCTTTAAGTAGAGCTATTTTGCCTGTGTAATTTAATGCTTTTTTTATTATTGGTAAGTCTTTGCTGAATAACTGTTCCTGTAAATTTTTAGAGCCAGTTGAAAGTATTACTTTTTTATCACTACGCAGTGCGGGTACTAAATAAGCAAAAGTTTTACCCGTCCCTGTTCCTGCTTCAACCACAAGAGAATGCTGTTTTTTTATTGATTCAGAGACTTTACTTGCCATATTGCGTTGTGGCTCTCTTGCCACAAACCCCTCTATAGCCTTAGCAAGTAAACCATCCTCTGCAAAATCATCAATCACTTAAATATACCCAATAAAAAGCTAAGTTCAACACACCAATAAAATTAAGAAAATATATTCTAAGAAAAATAAAACGTTATGAAAATATAATGACTCATTTCCAAAATGAGGTGAATTTATTATTGCTGAATTGAATAATTAACAATGCAAATAATTGCCGTACTATACCAGTAACAAAGAGAAAAAGATATATAGGTATATTTTAAGACGAATACGGTTGTTTTTTATTTTGAACATTACCCATTAAAAATAGATAGTGTTCAACGCTTAAAAAGCTAAATAATCAATAATAAATTTATTTTGCCAGTTTGGTTTTCAAATAAATTAAATAATGCTTAATTCCCGATAAATATTTTTTCTGTTTAAACATTAATCGAGAATAGGCTCGTATTGAAGATGTTTTTTTACAACTATATAAAGGCAGTTCATCATTTTTCCATGGCGATTTTTGCAAATAAAAATCGAATAATCTTGAACGATAAGGCTGATGCCAAGGTTTATTTTTAGTAATATAATGAATTAATACTGTATCGTCTGGAACTTTCGAATCTTCATTACCATTTATTGATAACGCTAGTAGATTATTATATTTTTTTGCTAATATGATTCTTTTTTCACCTATTGCAATATTTAATACGTCTTGATCTGGATATTGATATTTTTCACCACTATTTAATAGCGTTAGCGTTTTAGTTGTAATATCTTCCTGACACCAAAGTGGAATATTAATTAACATAACTCCTGAATTGAAATACGTACCAAACATTACGTGATATTTAGCACATTGGGACTCTTGCATATAGGGGGCATCAGCAACAGCGGCAACGACTGCTGAATCTAAATTAGTATTATAAATAAATGCTAAATTTTGAATACAGAGTGTATCACTATCAATATAAAGCAACCTTTCAGTAACATCTTTTAAAATTATCGGCGCAATTAATCGAACACAAGCTGAAATTGGAAACTGTTCAGTATTTCTGGAGTCTATTTTAAACTGATCATTAATGACATATTCGGTGATAGAAACATCACCTGATTTAATATCTGCAAATTTTTTTCTATTCTCTTTTGAAATATTATGTGTAAAAAGATGAAAATGAATCTGCTGGTTTTTGTTATTTTCAATAACAGAGATAACGTCGACACCTGCCGATAGCGCATAATTATTATCAAAACATAATAAAATATGTAATACAGGTGTATTATTTAATGAATTACACAATAATAATTTATTTCGTTTATGAATAAACTTATCAACATCAATCACACAACTAATCCTTAATGCTTTTTGAACGCTTTATGTTTCAAATACAATAAATAATACTTACAAGCAGAAAAATATTTATGTTGGCTTGCAAGAAGTTTAGCATATCGCCTTGTCGTTGAAGGAGCATTTTCATTGGCAAGTAATAATTTATCTTTTGCCCACGGCGAGGAAGCGATATAACTTTGATAAAGAGGTGTTATATAAAGCTGGTACCAAGGTTTATTACCCGTTACATAATGAATAATAACGGTATCTTTACTGATAAGATTGTCTTCTTGCCCACCAACTGTCAATGAAGTTAAGTTATTAAAACAACGAGGTAAAAATACGGTTTTTCCTTGCATTAAAATGTTTAATACATCCTGATCAGCAAACTTATATATTTGACCACTATTAATCATTGCAAATGCTTTGTCTGTAAGATTGTTTTGCACCCACATATCCGTATTAATATAAATCATACCTGCATTAAAATATTCACCTAATGGAATATTACAAGCGGTACATTGTTTTTCTTGTGTTTTATCAACATCAGGGACGACCGCAGAATATTTATTCGTTAAATCAGTGTTAATTAATTCATTAAGATTACTAGTACATAAAACATCACAATCCAGATATAAAACCCTAGAAGTCACTTTATTTAAAATTTGTGGAACAACAAATCGTAAACACGTTGATGCCGAAACATGCAGCACTAAAGTATCAGGATTAATAGAAAAATCATCACTAATTTCATAACAAATTATAGTCACATTTTCTTTACTTAGTTGATTAAACCTTATGATTTTCTCATTCGATACGTTATTAGCAAATAAATGAAAAACTAAGTTTTTATCTGGATTATTTAAAATGACTGAAGACATAGCAATACCTGCTGGCATTGCATAATTATCATCAAAGCAAAAAGCGATATGTGTAGACTGTAAGGATTCTATGGTATTATTAAATAATGTTGTAATTTTACTGATAAAAAGGTTTTCTTTCATCGTATACTTTTTTAAAACCATGATTAAAAATTTGTAATATTGTAACATACGTTAAATTAAACAATGAAGTAATAATCAATTTTATATTGACATATCCTGTTAGTAATGACTAAATAACAGCGTTAAGTTTTAAAGAGCATTAGAAATGGATAAGAGTATTAATATTGCATATTGCACAGATTCAAATTATCTTGAACATGTAGGTGTTTCAATTACCTCTATCATACTTAATAATATGCATAATGATATTCATTTTCATGTTTTTTTATATGATGTAACTATAGAAGAACAAGAAAAATTACAACAAATTAGCTCATCAATTACGCTCTATTCAATTCCTGCCGATGAATTAAATAAGTACTCAGATACAAAAAATAACAAAGTACAACATATTAATCGATCGATGTATATCCGATTATCCGTTCCAAGACTATTACATGGCATTGTCGATAAATTTATTTATTTAGATGCGGATGTGTTATGTTTTGCTGATATATCTCCAATTTTAAATACTAATATAGATTCAGTTATTTGTGCAGTAACACCGGACTCACTAGATGAACAAAATATGTTAAAAAACCAAGAAAGACTAGAACTAACTTCTGATTGTTATTTTAACTCTGGGTTCTTATATATAAATGTTGATAACTGGATGAAGTTTGATACCGAAAATAAAACGAATAAAATATTATTATCATTAGAACAAAAAGAATTAATTTATCCAGATCAAGATGCATTAAATATAGTTTTACAGCATCAGGTATTATTTATCGATCCGAATTGGAATTATTTATTTACTTGGATGAATGATAAACAAAAAGAAACATTCTTTTATAATAAAAGCACGTTACCATACATTGTACATTTTACTGGTGCACGAAAAATGTGGTATCAAGAACACACTGGGCTTGCGCAAAATATTTATTGTTTTTATAAGCATTTTACGCCATGGGCAAATAACCCGCTTAAAAGTTATAAGCATAAAATGCGTATTAATGATTATCGTATTTATGCCAAAAACAACATAAAAGAGAAAAAATTCGTCACTGCCTTAAAGTATTATTTGCTTTATTTAATCAATAAATTTAAAAATTAGATCTAAATCACTTAGATATATTTACTAATTGCCCCTATTAAATTATCAGGGTCAATCTTTTCCATACTATTAACATAAAAAACAATTTGTTTTCCATTTATATCGTTGGGTGACCAAATATGACTATTTACTTGCAAGTTAAGATTCGGGGTGTATTTTTTTATATATTTTTTATCTAAAAATAAATCTTGCTGTAAATATTTATAATTACTCAATTCTCGACTGTAAACAGATTTCAAACTATTTGAGTTAGGAGGCGGTGGCTCCATATAAATTGAAATACACTTAGTTGAAAAAGCTGAAGCAATATGTACTATTGATGTATCAACACTAATAACTAAATCTGCTTTTTTTATTAAAGGAATGACATCAGAAATTGTAGGAGACTGAAATTTAACACAATCTGGTATAACTAATTTATCAAATTTTTTACCTTGACCAATTAATATTATTTTATAATCTTGATGGCAGTTTTTTAATAAATCACACAACATTTTAATCTGATGCACAGATAAACAACGATAGTTTGAACTACCATAGGGGTTTATTACGACAAATTTATTTTGGGGTTTAATATTATGAGTAATAAATATGTCCACATTTTTTTCTTTAACAGAATCAATAAAAATTTCGTAATTAAACGAACTATGTTTAATATTAAGGTATGTTAAATAATATTTAAGTTGATTTGTAACATGATCTTCTGGCTGATAATAAGGCAAAGAAATATTGAATGATTTTATATTGCTTTTATTGTAACTAAGTAAATGTGTACTTCTCACAAAACAACAAAAAAACAAATGTTTTATATCTAATCGCCTGTGAAATCGTGCATCAATTGCCAAGTCAAACTCATATTTTCTAACCATTTTTAGTGAGTTAATTAACTTGCCCAAACTTTTATCATTATACAAAAAACAACCCGTTATATGTGGATTGTTATCTAAAATTTCTAAGCTACTTTTTCGAGAAGATATATAAACTTCATATCCTTTATCAGCCAAATATCGGATAAATGGTGTTGTAACTATCATATCCCCAATACAATCATTTCTAATAACAAGTACTTTCTTTATCTTACTAGTATTAAATAGTGTTTTTTTCTTTTTCAAAAAAATAGTAAAAATAAACAAAACTTTTATATATAAAATATATTTAATTTTTTTAGTAATAAAATTACGTTTCCAATTTAACTGCCGCAATTTTTGCTTGAAATCCATCAAAGTTATTCTCATTCTTTTGATCAATTTTTTATAATTTTTCTATTTCTAATTTTAATTGTTCGAGCATGATACTAATATCAAGATTCGCTATGGGATCACCAAGCCCTGTACCTAAATTATCATTAGTAAATATTTGTTTTGCATTAGGATAATTTGGCGCCCAGACAAAATTATTAATAAATACATTATCAATCATCCTATTGTTATAAACACAAAGCATTTTTTTATCATAAATAGAAGCAATATGTACAATTGAAGTATCAACAGAAATCACTAAATTTGAAAACTTCACCAAAGCTACACTTTGAAAAAAAGAACCTAATGGGTTAATAACAATATTTTTTTTAGTTTTAATATGAGAAATTGTACTTGGTTCGCCAATAATAATTGTTATGCAATTATCATATTGAGACAAAAACGATAAAATGATATCAATTTGGGAATTAGAAAAACTTCTCGCCTGATTTGAACCATATGGGTTGAAAATAATGATATTTTTTTTTGAAGTAAGAAAAGGATTTATAAAATCTCTCGCTGAAAATTCGGCTTCTGTTGGAATATTAACAAAGTACTTTATGGGAGCTGATTCAATACTCATTAATTCAAGTATTTTTTGGCTTCGTGTTGAAATATGTGATTTGTATTCTTGATAGAAAATTGATGTATCATATAATTTATATTTTTCTTGATTAAAACCAATCGTATGTAATGGATTAATAGCTTGAATTATTTGAGCACGCCTTACACTATTTGGGCCTTTATCGACAAGATCTATTACAACGTCAATCTTTATATTCTGTAATTGTTCTTCTATCTGTTTTACACCTTTATTCCTATCGTAGGACAAAACACCATCCACCAAAATAAATTTATCAAAAAGAAAGGCAATTCTCTTTTCTACTACTACATATACTTTAAAATTATTTTCTCTGAGATAATGAATTAAATAGGAAGTGACTATTGCATCACCAATTCCTTGATCATTCATCAGAATGGCTACAGAACGATATTGTTCAAGAATAAAAGTCGATCGTTGTTTTTTTTTTCGATTTATTAATGCTAATTTAATAGCCAATTTAAAAGGTTTTATCTTTAAATTTCGTTGCCTATTTAAGTATTTAATACATTCTAGTAATTTATTTGCCATTCCTTTCAATATCCTATAATGCAAAAATCATCTATATTAAATCACAAAGTTTCCTTGGTATAATTTTGCATATAAACCATCCATTGATAACAACGTTTGATGGTTGCCTTGTTCAATAATTTTACCATTATCAATTACCAATATTTTATCTGCATTTTCAATAGTTGATAGTCGATGTGCGATCACTATTGATGTCCTCCCTTTCTGAAGATCGTCCAGGGCTTTTTGAATTGCTTGCTCTGATTCGGTATCTAAAGCTGAAGTGGCCTCATCAAGTATTAAAATTGGCGTATCTCGTAATAAAGCTCTTGCGATTGCAATACGTTGCCGTTGACCACCAGATAATAGCACACCACTTTCTCCCACTATTGTATTAAATCCATTTTCAAGTCCTATAATAAAATCATATGCATACGCTTTTTTAGCAGCTTCTTCAATTTCTTCTTGAGAATATTCGCCTACTTTTCCGTAAGCAATATTATTTGCAACAGTATCATTAAATAAATGCACGTTTTGTGAAACTAATCCAATTTGATTACGTAAACTATATAAAGTTAAATCTTGAATATTATTATTATCGATTAAAATTTTACCTTCACTTATATCGTAAAAACGAGTGAGCAAACTTGCGATAGTTGTTTTTCCTGAACCAGATCGTCCAACTAAAGCAACCGTTTTACATGGCTCTACTAAAAAACTAATATCTTGTAGTGCTGGCTCTTGTCTATTTTCATAGGTAAAAGTCACATGTTTAAATTCAATATTGCCTTTAACCCGCTCAATATTGATTTTTCCATTATCCTTCTCAATTGGTTGTTCAAAAATAGCAAATAACGTTTGACAAGCCGCCATACCTTTTTGAAAATCTGCATTAACACTGGTTAAGCTTTTTATTGGTTGCATTAACGCTACTAGTGAAGAAAAAACGACTGTAAATTGTCCTGGGCTAATGCTTAAATCAGGATTACTTGCCATTAACAAGACAAAAGCGATAGCAAACGAAATAATAAGTTGAACAATTGGTGTTGATAATCCTGAAATAGAAACTAATCTCATACCATCTCGACGAAATTTATTATTTACTTTATCAAAGTTTTTTGACTCTTCATCTTGAGCTCCAAAAAGGATAATTTCCCGATGACCTTTTAACATCTGTTCAACAGACATTGTGACACTGCCCATTGAATTTTGCATATTTTTGGCTAAACGTCTAAATTTCACAGAAATAAAAGTAATTAACCCAATAACAATTGGCGTAATGATAATCAACGATAAAGACAACTGCCAACTATTGCTAAACATAGTATAAAATAAACCACAAATAAACGCTGATTCACGTACTATTGTTATCAAAGCATCTGATGATGATGAGGCAACTTGATCAGTATCATAAGTAATACGAGACAACAACCTTCCTGTAGAGTTTTGATCATAAAAACTGACTGGTGCATTAACAAAATGATTAAAAAGGCGCTGACGAATATTAAGTACAATTTTAGTAGAAATCAAAGATAAAAAGAAAGCATATCCATAATTTGCAATACCACGAAGCAACACTAGCCCAAAGATATAAAAAGGCGCCATCATCAAAAAATGCTGATCATTTTCAACAAATCCTTTATCAAGTAAAGGCTGTAACAACGCAATAAGAGAAGTATCGGCAAACGCACTAAAAATAAGCAAAATTATTGATAAAAACAGAATAAACTTATGTTTAGCAATATAAGGCCATAACTTAGAAAACGTCTTCCATGTGGATATGTCTCGATCAATATCGTTGTTTATTGATTGATTATTATTTTTTTTCATAATATTTTTTGCTTTAAGAATTAAATTGCATTTGATACATCTTGGCATAAATGCCATTTTGAAGTAATAATGAACTGTGAGAACCTTCCTCTATTACCGAACCATCATCAATAACTAGTATACGATCAGCTTTTTCAATTGTTGACAATCTATGTGCAATAATAATTGAGGTTCGATTTTTCTGTAAATGCTCTATAGCCTGCTGAACAAATCGTTCAGATTCATTATCCAATGCCGAGGTGGCTTCATCAAAAATTAAGATAGGGTTATCGCGTAAAAGTACTCTTGCTATAGCGATTCTTTGTCGTTGTCCACCTGATAATAAAACACCATTATCACCAATCTCAGTATCCAACCCATGTTCTAATTTTTCGATAAACTCCATTGCATTAGCTTGTTTAGCGGCATTAATAACATCCTCTTGAGTATATTGATTTTTAGCACCATAAGTTATATTTTCAGCTATCGTGCCATTAAATAAATGAACTTTTTGCGAAACATAGCCTATTTGCTTACGCAATGAAGCAAGTGTATAATCGTTAATATTAATACTATCTAGTAGTATCTCGCCTTTTTGTATATCATAAAATCTAGGGATGAGGCTTGCTATCGTTGATTTACCTGCACCTGAACGTCCTACTAAAGCAACCGTTTCGCCTTCTTTAATTTTAAAACTAATATTAGTTAAAGATGGTGATGTCCTTGTTGGATAAGTATAAGTGACCTGACAAAACTCAATATCACCTTTTGCTCTAATTAACTCAATTTTTCCATTGTCTTCTTCAAGTGGTAAATTTAAAAGCCCGAATAGTGATTCGCAAGCAACAGCGCCTTTTTGTAATTCCAAATGAACACTAGTTAACTCCCTCAAAGGGCGCATTACCGCAACCATAGCAGAAAAAACAACAGTAAATGATCCCGGTGTAATATCTAAAGTTTGACTTGCAACAAGAAATAAAATTAATCCTAAAGCCAATGTAGCAACTAATTGAATGATCGGTGTTGATAAACCTGATACAAGTACAATTTTTAAAATGCTTTTCCTAAAAATCTTATTGATTGAATAAAAATTTTCTTTTTCATATTTTTGAGCATTAAAAATTAAAATTTCTTTATGCCCTTTCAACATTTCATCCGCAGCAGTTGTAATATTACCTATCCCTTTTTGCATAGAAACAAGTGTATTTCGAAATTTTTTTGCAATAAATTGGGCTATAAAAATAACTAACGGTACAACAATAATTAAAACTAAAGCTAATTTCCAATTACCATAAAACATAACGATACATAAACCGATAGCATAAGCAATTTCCCTTACTAAAATAATAAGAGCATCAGATGAAGCTTTTGATAATAATTGAGTATTATAAGTGATTACAGTGACAAGCTCACCAATAGGATTCTTATCAAGAAAACTGGTGGGACTTTTAACTAAGTGATTAAAAATCAACTGTCTAAATTTGGTTACAACCTTACCAGATAACCAAGAAAGACAATAAGTAGAACAATAGTTAGATAATCCTCGTAATGCAATTAACCCTATAATACCAATCGAAAAAAGAATTAATAACTCATAATTTTTATCCATTAACCCGTTATCTAATAGGGGTTTTGTTAACGAGATTAGTGTTGCGTCAGTTGCAGCATTGATCAAAAGTGCAATAATTGCAACAATTAACGCTTTTCTATGTGGATTAATAAACGGCCACAATTGTTTAATGGTATTCAATGAGCTATATTTATTAGACATAATAAAGTAAAAAAATTAATCAGAAGAGTGATTATACTATACATAGTCTATTAATTTGAAATTTTATTACAACTCTTTTCAACTAGAAAAAATTTGTTTTATCTATATAATGAAGTAATATTAAGTAAGTTTCTTAAATGATTCTTACAATATTAAATACTTGGTTAAGTAATCAGTTATTAGATAATAATTAATTTAAAACGATGTGATAGGAAATTGACTATGTATTTCGATGCAAACAGAATCATAAAAAAAATGATAATATTTGGAGCTAGAAATAACAATAACGTTAATCAACTAGACATCGCATATGGCATTGATAAAAACTTTTTTTTAGGTTGTGCCACTTCTATTACTTCCATTTTATTAACTAACCCTAGTTTATGTTTCAGTTTTCATATATTCACAAATTACATTAACAATGATCTTGAAAAAAAACTAGAGCAACTTACCGATAACTATAGGACAACCATAACAATTTATTTAGTTGATGACAATGGATTATCATGCTTACCAACTACTAAAAATTGGACAATTGCGACCTATTTTAGATTTATTGTGGCAGATTATTTTTATGGAAAAATAGATAAAATTCTTTATCTAGATGCCGATATCATATGCAAAGGTTCATTAAAAGAATTATGTACGTTAAATTTTGATAATAATATCGCCTATGTAGTGACAGAAAAAGATCCAATATGGTGGAACAAATGTGCTATTCGACTTGATGAGCATAAATTATCGTCAGGTTACTTCAATGCAGGATTTTTGCTAATTAATCTGAAAAAATGGCAAGAATTTAATGTAAATAACAAAGCATTAGAGTTACTTTCCGATTCAAATCGTTCAGGGAAACTCACGCATTTGGATCAAGATGTATTAAATATTATATTGCTAGAAAAAGTTAAGTATCTTGATAGAAAATATAATCAACAAGTCAGCATTAATTACGAATTAAAATATAAATCAAACATTAACTGTTACTCACCCATTTCAGATGAAACAATACTAATACATTACATTGGACCAACCAAACCATGGCACAAATGGGCTAGAGATTATAAATGCTCACAATACTTTATTGATGCTAAATCAGCATCTCTATGGAAATCAACACCTCTTCTATCGGCCATGACAGCGACACAAATGAGATATTGTGCAAAGCATAAACTGCATCAGAGAAAATTATTATCTGGTTTTATTTGTTATATAATATATTGTATAAAAAAAATAAAACACTAATAACATAATTTTTATAAAAAATTATTAGTAATTGTGTTTAACATTGCATCTGGACTATATTGATGCAAAATATCTAACGTAACAGGTGTAAACTTAGATTTCAAAAAAACTTCAATATTTTTATAATTTTCATCATCAAGAACAAAAATTTGCTCTGGCGAATAAAAATCATATTTTTTTATAGATTTATTAGTCGTAATTAATTTTTTATTAAATAAAATAGCTTCTATCGCTCTTAATGTCACACCTGTTTGACCAATCTGTCCTATTTCTAAAATAATATCACTTTGCTTTACCTTTTCTATATTTTCGAAATAGCTAATCTTTTCCCCTAATTTATAATGACAAGATTGTTCTAGTGAATGAGTTGTTTGTGTTGATTTATAATTGATTAAATTAAAATCTGTTTGATAACCATTTCGGTTTAATATAGGGGCAATTCTATTAATAACTTTGACTCTATTTTCCCAATATTCTCCTATAAAAAAGCAAGTTTTTATAGTATTACAAAAATGGTTAGAATTTACCCTCAATTCTTTCATCTCTGAAAAAGTAAATGGTAAAAATTGATTTAAATATGTAAAATTGTACTTTCGACAATCATCAAAATCAAAGCTATAAATCTTGTCAAAAAATGGGGTTATTTTATCCACATAATCTTCATGTTGACATAACCATTTTTTTTTGTTTTTCATGCTATGATTTAATACTTCAATAGTATCACGCAACACTAAAACTTTATGACATTGAAGATTTTTGACTAAGTCAATGAATCCAGAAATAGCAAAACCGCTACACAATAAAATATCATCAGATTCTAATGACCTTAACTTTATGAATTGGTGGAGTTTGATAAACCATTGTCTAGGTAGTTTCTTTCTATCCAATATAAGATTAATATCTCTAAAATGTTTCATTAATTTATTAAAAAGAACAACATCATATTCAGATTTTAAGACATTAACCATATGCTTTTCATAATCAGCATTCCATTCAGCAAAATAAATAGTCATTGAATAGCCTAAATAGATTTAATCTTAGAAATACAAGAAATTAATTTTTCTTTCCAATTTGAACCTGATAAATGGTATTTTTTAATTTTATCCATACTCATCGCAGAATATAACGGTCTTTTAGCTTTAGAGGGAAAAGATTGAGAATTAATTGGGGAAACAACAGGAATCTGAAATAATAAATTTTGATCTAATGCTATATCAAAAATATTTTTAGCAAATAAAAACCATGATGTAGATTCATCACCACAATAATGATAAATTCCGCCATCAGCATTTATTTCTATAAGCTGAATAATTACTTTTGCAATATCTCCAGCATAAGTTGGATTACCAATCTGATCATCTATAACCGACAGTTCTGATTTCTCGCCTGCTAACTTAAGCATAGTTTTGACAAAATTATTGCCATACTCACTAAACACCCAGGAAGTTCTAATTACAATCGTAGAAGAATAATTATCTAAGACAAACAATTCACCTGCTCGTTTAGTCTCACCATAGACATTAATCGGATTGGTTAAATCACCCTCTAAATAAGGGGAACTTTTTGTACCATCAAAAACATAATCAGTCGAAACATGAACTAGCTTTGCATGATATTTTTGGGCAGCAATTGCTAAATTCTTAGGACCGAGAGCATTAACTCTATAAGCTAATTCATATTCATCTTCGGCCTTATCTACTGCTGTATATGCTGCAGCATTTACAATAACATCAGGTCTATGCTCGGCAATAAAATTATCGACAGCTAATTTATCAGTTATATCTAGTTGTTGACTGCTAGTAATAAGTAATTGCCAATCTGTAGGGTAAATATCTTTAAAACATTTCCCTAACTGGCCATTAGCGCCAGTTAATAAAACTTTCATCAATTAACTATAACTCCTGTAATATTTTACCTAACTTATCTTTTGTCGATAATAATGGATTTGAAATCGGCCAACTGATATTTACTGTTGGATCGTTCCACAATAGACACCCTTCTGACTTAGGATCATAATAGTTAGTACATTTATATTCAAAGTCGGCAATATCTGACAGTACAGCAAAACCGTGAGCAAGTCCAGGAGGTATCCACAACTGTGTTTTATTATCTTCAGTTAAGGTAACGCCAACCCACTCTCCATAAGTTGGGGAATCTTTACGAATATCGACAGCCACATCAAAAACTTCACCTCTAACAACTCGAACTAGTTTACCTTGAGGATTTTCCTTTTGAAAATGTAATCCTCTTAACACATCTTTTTGTGAACGGGAATGGTTATCTTGAACAAAATTAAGTTCTATACCTAGCATTTCTTGGTATCGTTTTTGTTCAAAAGTTTCAAGAAAAAAGCCCCGTTCATCACCAAACACTTTCGGTCTTATAATTTTTACATCTGCAATATTCGTTGAAATAACTTCCATTTGCCCACCTATTCTATTGTTCTATCAATCTTGCTAAATATTGCCCATATAATGTTTTACCTGAACTAATGGCTTCTTCCTTCACCTGTTCAGCGCTCAGCCAACCATTACGATAAGCAATCTCTTCAAGGCAGGCAACTTTGAGTCCTTGTCTTTTTTCTATCACTTGAACAAACGATGATGCTTCAAGCAAACTGTCATGTGTACCTGTATCAAGCCAAGCAAAACCACGTCCTAGAATTTCAACATTTAACAGTCCTGCATCCAAATACATCTGATTAAGAGTCGTAATTTCCAATTCTCCGCGACGAGATGGTTTGACTTGTTTTGCCATTTCAACTACATTTTCATCATAAAAATAAAGACCAGTTACTGCCCAGTTGGACTTTGGCTTGGCTGGTTTTTCCTCAATGGATAATACTTTAAAATTTTCGTCAAAATCAACTACACCAAATCTTTCAGGATCCAGCACCTGATAACCAAAAATTGTTGCACCTTCTTTTTGAGCTACAACTCTTGCTAATTTTTTGCCAAAGCTTTCACCAAAAAATAAATTATCACCTAACACTAAAGAACAGCGTTGTTTTTGAATAAACTCCTCACCGATTAAAAAAGCTTGGGCTAATCCTTCCGGTTTAGGTTGTTTTGCATAACTGATCTTTATACCAAATCGTGAGCCATTACCTAATAATCGTTGGAACATGGGTAAATCATCAGGAGTGGTAATAATCAAAACATCGCGAATACCGGCAAGCATAAGTACAGACAAAGGATAATAAATCATAGGCTTATCATAAACAGGCAATAACTGTTTCGAAATACCTCGAGTTATGGGATAAAGACGGGTTCCTGACCCACCAGCTAATACAATACCTTTCATAAATTTACCTATATTAAATAATTCCTTGTCGGGATCTTGCATATGAGCCATCTTTAATATGATCACACCATTGTTTGTTTTGTAGATACCATTCTACTGTTTTACGCATTCCAGTTTGGAATGTTTCTTGTGGTTTCCAACCCAAATCTTGATAGATCTTTGATGCATCAATAGCATAACGCTGATCATGACCTGGTCGATCAGTAACATAAGTAATCAAATCTTTATAACACTTAACACCATCAGGCTTATTTGGAATGAGTTCTTCAAGTAATTCACAAATAATATTTACAACATCAATATTTTTTTGTTCATTGTGCCCACCAATATTATAAGTCTCACCTACTTTTGCTTTAGTAGCAACAAGATAAAGTGCTCTTGCATGATCTTCGACATATAACCAGTCTCTAATTTGCTGGCCATTACCATATACGGGCAACGGCTTACCTTCAAGAGCATTAAGTATCATTAATGGGATTAGTTTTTCTGGAAAATGGTATGGACCATAATTATTTGAACAGTTAGTAATAATTGTAGGTAAACCAAAGGTTCTATGCCACGCACGGACTAAATGATCGCTAGAGGCTTTGGAGGCTGAATAAGGACTACTTGGAGAATACGGTGTTTTTTCAGTAAATAAGTCACTTGTTCCATGCAGATCACCATACACTTCATCAGTTGAAATATGATGAAAACGAAATATAGATTGTTTGGTTGCATCTAATGTTTTCCAATAGGCTAAAGATGCTTCTAATAAAGTATAAGTACCTATTATATTGGTTTCTATAAATGTAGAAGGATTATCAATAGAACGGTCAACATGGCTTTCGGCAGCTAAGTGCATAATAACATCAGGGCAAAAGCCAGCCATAACAACATTAAGTTCCTTTCTATCACAAATATCGATTTGTTTGAAATGATATCGTTTATTCTCTGATACGCTATCTAATGATTCCAAATTCCCAGCATAAGTTAATTTATCAATAACCAATACTTCATCATTAGTCTGTTCAATAATATGTCTCACAACAGCAGAACCAATAAAACCAGCTCCTCCTGTAACAATAACTTTCATTAATTAACCCTCTAAAATCTTATGCATGGAATAATAATAACAAAGCCAATAAATAGCAATATTTAGAATTAGTTATTAATCATTATATGTAGGAAAATGCCGAGTTGTTTACACTTCATGATTTAAATAATCCTCTAAAAACTCATAAGATACTTTTCCCGAAATCGCTTTACGGGAGTTAACGATATTATAAAAATTAATAAAGCGTTTGGGTTTTTGTTTTTGTTTTCTTTCTTTTGAATTGCTAAATACTTGTTGATTATGTCACATCTTCATTAATGTTCGTATCACTCTTTCAGCTTTTCCATCGTTTGTGGGCAAGTAGCTATTGTGATCCTATTTGATTTGGAGAAAAATTTCTTGGTTTTGTGACCAGTTTTAGCCCATCAAAACCTTTTTTATTTAATATTACCCATCCTTCAACCGTATTGGCTGGCATCTGGAAGTGTATGACGCTTAAACCACTACCGTCATTGCTATTAAAATAATGTTCAAGCAATATAATTAACACTATATATGTTCACTACAACAACGAGCTAAGTTAATAAAAAAGCAACTAATTTGTCTGTTTTTTTAGATACAAATTAAAAAAAAATTATGAATAATTTTTTAAAAGATAAATCAATACATAACATATTAATTTAAAATGATTTATTCTTTATATTTCAAGACAATATTTGTTACTTGTTATTCTCTTTTATCAAACTAAATTTGATAAAAAATATATTTATAATTTTGTTTATAAAGTAACGCTATTATTGCCCGCTTATTTGCGGGCAATAGTAATATTTATAGTTTAGATTAGTTAATTAAAAAGCATCTTATTAAATAATAAAAAATAGCTATTTAACAACACGGAATGGATTTGCTTTTTTAGTAACTGTTTCTTGTTGTAATGGTGTTTTTTGATTTGATTTATATTGAGGTTCATCTTCAAATCCCATTCCTACACCATTTTCACGAGCATAAATTGCTTCGATGGCCGCCATTGGAACTACAATGTGTTGAGGGACACCTGAAAAGCGAGCATTAAACTCAATTTGCTCATTAGTTGCTAAATATTGTCCAACTGACTGTGGCGCAATATTTAATACTATCTGATTGTTTTGGATAAATTCTTGTGGCACTAATACACCATGTACTGATGTATTAACCACAATATAAGGTGTCAATTCATTATCTAAAATCCAATCATAAAAAGCCCTAAATATATAAGGGCGACGTGGAGACATTTGTTCAAATTCCATTAAGGTTACCTTGTTTAAGGTTATTATAAAAAAATAAATTTAATTGATTATGATCTTATTCTTTTTTCTTCTTCAGTTAATGAATTAACAAAAGCTGGACGTTCAAAAATTCGTGCCATATAAGCTAGGTAATTCTTTTCAGCTACTTTGGGTAATTCAATACCAAGTAATGGTAAGCGCCAAAGCAATGGAGCAAAATAACAATCACATAATGTGAAATCATCACTCATAAAATAGTTTTTTTCTTTAAACATAACCGAAATTGAAACAAGATCATCAATAAGATTCTTCCGTGCTATTTTAGCAGCATCGCTATTAGGATCGGCAATAATTGTTTCGTAAGCGCTATACCATTCTTTTTTAATACGATACATTGTTAATCGTGAATTAGCGCGAACAATTGGATAAACAGGCATTAATGGTGGATGAGGGAAACGTTCATCAAGATACTCTAAAGCAATGTGAGGTTCGTATAACGTAAGATCGCGGTCAATTAATGTTGGAATTGAAGCATAAGGATTAAGATCCAATAATTCCTGTGGTAAATTATCTGCCGTTACAAACTCGATTTCGGCAGTTACCCCTTTTTCTGCTAGAACAAAACGGATCTGATGCCCGTAAATATCTGTTGTATCACAAAATAATGTCATTACAGAACGTTTATTAACAGCAACAACCATATCCACTCCAATTTGTAAAAATTAAAATAAGTCTATTTGCTTGCTATTCTAGCAAATTAGATAACAAATTTGTTAAAAAAATTAATTTTATTATATCCTTTTTCATTAATTTGTAATGAAAACAAAAAGTTTTAGAAAAAAATATAATTTAATATAACAATTGTTAAGTTATTTTATATCATTAAGTTAAATAATTTTATTAGCTTTTATAGATACCTATTTATCTATATGAATTCCTCGCGTTGTTTACAGAATTTGAGAATCTACTGTAATGAATATGCATAAAAAATAAAACTAACGACTTATCACAAACAAGAGATATGGAGCTTATACCATAAAGAAAAAATAACTGTCATTGATGTGTCAAAACGCTTTATAGTCAATCACCCGACCATTTATAACGAGCTAAAGAAAGCTTAATTAAAGTCGAAAAGCCAATTGAAGATAAATTAGGACCTCAAGCTAAACGTTATAACAAAACCTATCCTAGTGAAATGTTGCATGTCGACACCAAAAGTTTACCTTATCCCTTAAACAAGTTGTATGAATTAGTGTAGCCGATCCAAAATATAGCCAAACTAATCCAAGTAATAATCCCCCGAAAATTTTCAAACATCCCCCCTCGTATCTCTAAATAGCGATCGTTATAGGCATAATAAGGCCCAATAGGGCGTGGATTATTACTGACCGACTCTTTAGTATAATCTTTGGCGACTTCGCTTAATTTCATTGAGTTATCAGAATAATCTTTTTCAATTTTTTACGGATTTCAGGTTTAATTGCACTACCTAACCACAATATAAATTCACCAATATACATTAAAATGTCCCCTGAATTGCTTGGTAAAACTCGTTTAACTCTTTAGTTAAGTCATCAAAATGATCACGTTTAGAATCTTTACTCAAGCAGTCTTGATCTAATCTTACCAATTAATCTTCTGAACTCTCTTTTATTGGCTTTTCAGCTTGTTTTGCTATTTTTGTTTTTCTTTTTCGGCTGGCTTTTTTCTTGGGTCTTTTAAATTGACCATAGTCAATAAGTTCGCCTGTTTCATCATCAATCACGCCCCACTCTTGGCTACTATCTAAAATCGCCTTTTGTACATCGGGTGGGTAATCTGATAGGGTCGTTTCTTTTGGTAGCGGTTTACCCAGTTTACCAGCTTGCCTGATCACTTTTGGCCAACGAGGTTGCCAGCATAGGCATTCCGAAATAAAGTAACCCACCGTATAAAATGGCAATAAGATTAAAAAGACAGGAATTAACATTAAAATGATGATCACACTAGGGTTATTTTTTACCAGATGAATCATAGGGCTCATATGCCCTTCAATACCATGAAAGGGCATCGGTAAATGGGTGCTTAGGCGTGGTTTGGGCAGATTTTGGGGACCGTCTTCCATATAACGGCGGATAAATTCCCACTCGTCTTTATAATCTTGAGGATCATAAGTGTTTTTGCCTACGCCTACGGACTGTGCAACTGGAAAGCCAGTTTTATAAGGGTGAAAGGAGAACACATTAACTAAGTTGGTACCGCCCATATCCGAGCCTGTCTCGCCAAAATTAGCGGGCATAATATGTTCCCATTTAAACACTGCAGTACCGCCACAATATTTAGGGCGTTGTACATACACTTGCCGTGTTACCCGATTAAACCGTACCCGAATATGGCGAAGCGTGAATAACTCCAAGCGACAGATATAACGGAAGTAGCGGATGCATAAATAAGTAGAGACTAAAAAAATGATTGCAAAAAATACCATTGCAAATATTCCAGAACCAATTTTATAATTATCCCATTCATTATTGTATAATTTTAAAGCCACTTTAAGTGCGAAATAACCTCCTGATGCTATAATAAAAAATATAGCAAAACTAATCCAAGTAATAATCCCCCGAAAATTTTCAAACATTCCCCCTCTTATCTCTAAATAGCGATCGTTATAGGCATAATAAGGCCCAATCGGGCGTGGGTTATTACTGACTGACTCTTTGGTATAATCTTTGGCGACTTCGCTTAACTTCATATCACCACTAAAATAGCCCATTTTCAATTTTTTACGCGTTGCGGTTTTAATTGCACTACTGAACCAAAATAAATATTCACCAATATACATTAAAATGTCCCCTGTACTGCTTGATTAAACTCACTTAGCTCCTCGGTTAAGTCATCAAATTGATCACGTTTAGAATCTTTACTCAAGCAGCCTTGAGCTAATCTTACCAATTAATCATCTGAACTCTCTTTTATTGGCTTTTCAGCTTGTTTTGCTATTTTTGTTTTTCTTTTTCGGCTGGCTTTTTTCTTGGGTCTTTTAAATTGACCATAGTCAATAAGTTCACCCGTTTCGTCATCAATCACGCCCCACTCTTGGCTACTATCTAAAATCGCCTTTTGTACATCGGGTGGGTAATCTGATAGGGTGGTTTCTTTTGGTAACGGTTTACCGGGTTGCCCTGCTTGCCTAATCACTTTGGACCAACGTGGTTGCCAGCATAGGCATTCCGAAATAAAGTAACCCACCGTATAAAATGGCAATAAGATTAAAAAGACAGGAATTAACATTAAAATGATGATCACACTAGGATTATTTTTTGCCAGATGAATCATAGGGCGAATATGCCCCTCAACACCGTGAAAAGGTATGGGTAAATGGGTGCTTAGGCGTGGTTTGGGCAGATTTTGGGGACCGTCTTCCATATAACGGCGGATAAATTCCCACTCGTCTTTATAATCTTGAGGATCATAAGTGTTTTTGCCTACGCCTACGGACTGTGCAACTGGAAAGCCAGTTTTATAAGGGTGAAAGGAGAACACATTAACTAAGTTGGTACCGCCCATATCCAAGCCTGTCTCGCCAAAATTAGCGGGCATAATATGTTCCCATTTAAATACCGCAGTACCACCACAATATCTAGGACGTTGTACATACACTTGCCGTGTTACCCGATTAAACCGTACCCGAATATGACGGAGGGTAAATAACTCTAAGCGACAGACATAACGGAAGTATCGGATAAATAAGTAAGAAAAGAGTAAAAAAATAATTGACAAAAATATTATTGCAAATATTCCAGAAACAATATTTACTCCTCCATCTTTATATAATTGTAAAGCAATTTGAAAACCAGCATTACAACATGAAAAAGAAACAAAAAATATAGCCAAACTAATCCAAGTAATAATCCCCCGAAAATTTTCAAACATCCCCCCTCTTATCTCTAAATAGCGATCGTTATAAGCATAATAAGGTCCAATCGGGCGTGGATTATGACTGACTGACTCTTTGGAATAATCTTTGGCGACTTCGCTTAACTTCATATCACCACTAAAATAGCCCATTTTCAATTTTTTACGCGTTGCGGTTTTAATTGCACTACTGAACCAAAATAAATATTCACCAATATACATTAAAATGTCCCCTGTACTGCTTGATTAAACTCACTTAGCTCCTCGGTTAAGTCATCAAATTGATCACGTTTGGGATCTTTACTCAAGCAGCTTTGATCTAACCTTACTAATTAATCCCCTGAGTTCTCTTTTATAGGCTTTTCAGCTTGTTTTGCTATTTTTGTTTTTCTTTTTCGGCTGGCTTTTTTCTTGGGTCTTTTAAATTGACCATAGTCAATAAGTTCACCCGTTTCGTCATCAATCACGCCCCACTCTTGGCTGTTATCTAAAATCGCCTTTTGTACATCGGGTGGGTAATCTGATAGGGTGGTTTCTTTTGGTAGAGGTTTACCCGGTTTACCCGCTTGCCTGATCACTTTTGGCCAACGAGGTTGCCAGCATAGGCATTCCGAAATAAAGTAACCCACCGTATAAAATGGCAATAAGATTAAAAAGACGGGGATTAACATTAAAATCATGATCACACTGGGGTTATTTTTTGCCAGATGGATCATGGGGCGAATATGCCCCTCAACACCGTGAAAAGGCATGGGTAAGTGGGTGCTTAGGCGTGGTTTAGGTAGGTTTTTAGGACCGTCTTCCATATAACGGCGGATAAATTCCCACTCGTCTTTATAATCTTGAGGATCATAAGTGTTTTTGCCTACGCCCACGGACTGTGCAACTGGAAAGCCAGTTTTATAAGGGTGAAAAGTAAACAAGTTAACCACATTAGTACCGCCCATATCCGAGCCAGTCTCGCCAAAATTAGCGGGCATAATATGTTCCCATTTAAATACTGCAGTACCACCACAATATCTAGGGCGTTGTACATACACTTGCCGTGTTACTCGATTAAACCGTACCCGAATATGACGGAGGGTAAATAACTCTAAGCGACAGACATAACGGAAGTAGCGGATGCATAAGTAAGTGGAAACTAAAAATATAATTAAAAAAAATATTATTGCAAATATACCCGAGGCAATATTACCACGCTCATGATGATATAATTTGAGTAAAATATTTAATCCCAAATCTCCACTAGAATAAGGAATAAAAAATATAGCAAAACTAATCCAAGTAATAATTCCCCGAAAATTTTCAAGCATACCTCCTCGTATCTCTAAATAGCGATCGTTGTAGGCATAATAAGGCCCTATCGGGCGTGGATTATGACTGACCGACTCTTTAGTATAATCTTTGGCGACTTCGCTTAATTTCATTGAGTTATCAGAATAATCTTTTTTCAATTTTTTACGGATTTCAGGTTTAATTGCACTACCTAACCACAATATAAATTCACCAATATACATTAAAATGTCCCCTGAACTGCTTGGTAAAACTCGTTTAACTCTTCAGTTAAGTCATCAAATTGATCACGTTTGGGATCTTTACTAAAGCAGCAACGATCTAACCATTTTTGTAATGCATTATCGTCAAAAATTATCATAACGACACACACTACGATAGTAAATAAGGTTGCAAAAAAACTTACCACGCCAATTACTATAGCTACCCCTCGTTGCAATGCTATCCGTCCTAAAAATAATCCCCATTCAGCCATAGCTACCCAAATAGTTCGCTTAATACTTTGATTTACAATTCTTTCTAGCCATGGAACTAAAGAACCTAATGCCGCTAAAAATTGTGATATACTAAGCGCAAAGGTTGCCATTGCTCTAGCATAATAAGCTATTGTTATTATATCGTTATTTTTTTCACTTGCTTTTTTACCATCTATAAAATCAAAGTATACGGACATTCCTCCTGCCATTGCCGATAAGGTTGCACCCCATAAAAATATCCGACCAAAGGCATTACGCGTTACAATTGTCGTCATCGATTTTGGATCTCTACCGATACAACATTCAACAACACTAGTCCCTATTTGGAATATTGCAGCCATGGTTGTCATCCCTGATGCGATAAGTTCGGCACGCTCTCGCCAATTTGTCCATTTGCCTTGTGTAATTTTTCGGATTGTGTCATAGGCACTAAATCCGAAAACGATCATTGCAATTCGGGTATTAACCAGATCGGCATTTTGAAAATGCTCTCCCGCTCTACGGGTTATTTGTCCAGCACCTTTTGCTGGGTCAGCGGTAAAGCTTTTTCCACAAATATTAATGCGTAAACCATACAGCTTTCGCGCCTCTTTATTAATTCTAGACAAAATCATATTACCAAAAAAGTTAAGAACTCGTTGTTCAGCCTGTGTTGAAGTAACCTTTAAAAAATGTCGTACTAAATCGGCAAATGAAATTGATAATAATGCAATAGGCAAGCCACGTTTCGCCAAGTCATCAATTATGGGACCCGTTTGATTAATATGGTTTGTAATTTTATTAAGTAAATCAACAGCAGTATCAACCGTTGATAGGTGCTCAGTATTTGTAATAGGACCATCAGTAATGATGATTTTTTCTTGTAAATCCAGATACTCATTAATCGTATCAATTATGCTAGTGATATTAAAACTATAGGCACGCCAACATAAATTTTCACGGGTAATTTTGGAGGCACTCCACCATTTATCAAATAGTTTTCTTACAGAAGGCGAACCGCTTGCACCACAGAGACATGCACTGACTTGCAGAGTAAACTGAATGCCATCGAGTTTTTCGTTAGAGTCATAAAAATCTAGCGCTAGTAGCAAATGTTCAGACTTTAACCACTTTATATAATCTTGACTATGATTTTCTGCCTTTTGTTCGGCTAATTGACTTTTTTCATCAAAATTTTTTTTAAAGGTATCGAGCTTTTCTTGCGATAATCGGTTCCAATATTTTTTTTCAAATTCATCTTCCGAGGCTTCTTGGGTATAGATATTATCAATGTTTTTTTCATACCGTTCTTGATCTTTATCAATATTTCTATTTAGAATTTCTTTCATTTCATCAGATAGTTCTGGATCTGAGCCATATATTCTTAAGTAATCATAATATTCATTTTGCTTTTTTATCATTTGTTGTATGCGCATTTGGCGGAATGAATCTTTAAGTCCATAGAGCTGTCTATAAATGAGTAAGCGGTGTTCGTTAGGAATACCTTCATTATCTTTAGTTTCCATCCAAGGTTTCATATTTTGTTGTAATGCTTGATTACGGCGGTTATTTAAGCTTTGAGTGATGCCGATAGCATCGTTGACGACAATGGCTGCACCTTGGCATTTCTTCAGCTTTTTGTATATCGATAAATAACGATAAAAATTCTTACCTATGGATGCATCATTAAAATTTGTACGCTTGGAGTAAACAAATTCTACATTCTGTTTTTTTTGATATGCTTGATATCGCTCACCTGATTGATTACCCCAAAAAGGCGTGTTATTTAAAAATTTCTCTTGGGTTGCTAGCTTTTCTGCTGTCGAAAACTCTAAAATATTGGGTGAAAATTCATCTGGTAATATTGATTTAACTCCGTTGCGAATTTCATCGGGCGTTATGCCGTCAAGTAAATAGAGATCTTGATCTTCATACTGCGCTAATAGCTTTGCACTGATTTTATTGGGTGCAAATATAAAATAAAGCTTGATGATATTTTCACTCTCTTTAAAACTAATATACGATGCATCGGCCCCATCAATTGCAATATTACAGGTATAGGTAGGGGGAGTATTGCTTACATTTTCAATATCTTTATGTTCAATCAAACACCCCTCAGGGCTAGAAGTAAATACACGCCATTTTTTGCCCGTGTTACGATGTTCTAAAACGTATAAATAACCTTGCCTAAGCGTTTGTAAACAATACTTAGAATGTGTTAATGGTATATCTTTAACTTTTTTTTGCACAAAATTTGGTAATGGTGGTATATCGTTGCGCGATAGATAACCAGCTGTAGACAAACGAGTTGGTAGCACAAATAAATTACCCTCTTTGTCTTGACAACTAGGACAGCGTTTACCGAGGTTTTGTTCATTTGTCTTCAATAGCCCTAGCAAATTATCAAGCGATGCCATGTTTTATTCCTTCTTGCCATTCATTAAAATATTTTTTAATTTTGTTGATATCCTTATTATTAATAAGGTTAGCACATAGATCTTTATCTATTGATTGAAAAAATAATGGTGGTTGAGCCATGATATAGCTAACCATATAATCAAGCATGTGTTTATCAGGTTGCGTGTAACTTGCCATATACACCCATTCTAACAGCTGATTTAATATTTTTTTCTGCTCTGTGGTTAATGTGTTATTTTGCTGATTTGTCGTAATGTATTCGTAATAATTATATGTCTGTGCAATATTTAGTTGTTGCCATTGGCGAGAGCTTATTTGATAGTTAATATCAGATAAGATTATTTCTGGTTTATGATGTAGTTCAATATAGTTATCATGCCAATAATACCAATACTCAATTACACCGAATAAGCCATCTAATTGCTGCTGTTCAAAAATTCTAACTAAATGATTTAAAACTTTGGGATCATAAAAACGAAAAAAATAATAGCTTCCATCATAGCGCATAAACATGGCATTACTAATTTGTTTTTGAATATAATTAATTGGATATAGTGAAAATAAGATCGCAATTTCTGCAGATTTTTTATCATTTAAGTTTTGAATAATATCTTCTAAAATCGATGTTGGCTTCGATTGCGTACTTTCGGCTATTATTGATTGTTTGGATATTGTGCAAAGCTGTAAGCATTCATAATCTGTCGATACGGTATCTTGCCTATCGCGAACTGGGACAATTGACTCAAAATCAAAACAATTTTTTAAAAAGAATTCATCATTGATTTTGGGATCAACAAGTAAATGTAATCTACCAAACTGCATTAGATGCTGAATAATTGTTTGAATAATTTGGTTATCAGGTATTAAATTTTGCATTATTTTCTTTCCACAAAAATAGCATGTTCATTGGTTGAGTTTTCTTGAACTCCAGAACAAATAGGGGGTAATTTTGATTTGATGTCCATATTTGCCGTCCCCATCTTCTGCAATACATTACACTTAAGATAGATATTATCCTGTGTACCCAGTTCGATACCTTCGCTGCTGATTTTGATATAAGAGCCACCGCAGATAAGCGTGATGTTGTCTGTTGCAGTAAGGGTGACTTTGCCATCCACACTATCCACTTTGATATCTTGTTTGGCCGCCATATTAAGATTGGCGTTTTGGGCTTGCAGGTCGATATCGCCTTGGTTGGCAAACAGTTTCATCCCCGATTTTTGGGCGAATAACCCCAGCGCCTCGCCCGATGAGAGGGTGACGTTTTTTAAGGCGTTGATATCGGTTTGGTGTTCACTGGTTAAGCTGAGGCTGTTAGCGGTAGACAGTTGGATGTTTTCAGGACTGGTTAAGGCCATCCCTTCTTGGGCATAGGCCAGTAGGCCACTTTGGGTTAGCTGCGTTAAGTTGGCTTTAAGCTGCTCTTGGCTGTCAGTATCGGCGCGGTGTGCTTCAGACTGGGTAGCGGCATTTTGGAGCGCTTTGGCAATCGATAAGGCATTTTCAAGTTGGGTGATGGCCGCTTGCATATCAAGCTGTTTACCTTGCGCTTTAGGCTCAGTTTGGGTGGTGATGTATAAGCCTCTATTGGCGGCAATCGCTCCCCAATCATCAGTGCGTAGCTCAAATCCCTCTCCGCGCTCGTCTTTGTTTTGGTTAACTAAAATACCTTTGATTAATATAACTAATTTATATTGATTAATTAGATAGCAGGAAAAACACATTTGCCAGAAAAAAGATAAGAGTATCAATTTTTATCAATCTAGGAAGGTGACGGCAGCTTGCTTTATAGACCGTAATGATAAGCTTTGTCTAATTAGGCATCAGAAGCAAACGAGTAAGATATGTTTTCCTGAAAAAACAGAAAAATAAAAACTTCAATAAAATCAATAACTTTCCTGAACGATTTTTGAGTGATTAAACTTGCGGTTATTAAATTATTACATCTACAACGTTACTGATTTGTTAAGTGTTGAAAACTATCTATACTTGTGTAATTGGTTAATTTTTTATAAATTTGTCGATACAATTTGTATGCTCTGTCCTCTTTTTCATGTTTTAATCCTCTTTTATTTTTATTATGGAAAATTTTCTACTTTTTTGCTGTGCTATTTTAGAGGATATTTACAATTATAATTCTAAAATTACCACTTATTTATTACACAATATTAGGAGTTAATTTATGCCCATATGTCATTTTCTATTTATTTCAATTATACTTATCTGTAATTTTTAATAGAATTAAATAAATTTATGTTGGAACTTATACAAACTGTCGGCTTTGGTTTAATTTTGTTTATCCCCCTAACGAATCCTTTAACCACTGTAGTACTTTTATTGGGTCTATCTGGTGATATGACCAATGAAGAGCGTAATTACCAGTCAAAGTTAACCTGCATTTACGTTTTCATGATTATGGTTGTGTCATTTTATTGCGGACAATTAGTAATGAGTACATTTGGCATATCAATCCCCGGATTACGCATCGCTGGTGGTATGATTGTGGGGATTATTGGTTTTAGAATGTTGTTTCCACAACAGCCATCACATAAAACCCTTGAAGCCGATGCCAAAAAGAAAGAAATTTCAAATAATATTGCTTTTGTACCACTCGCTATGCCAAGTACTGCAGGACCAGGAACCATAGCAATGATAATTAGTATGTCATCAACAGTAAAAAGTGGCGGTTACGATGTTTCAAATTGGGTTGTATATACCGCTTCCATTTTAGTGCCTTTATTATTATGTATTATTCTTTGGTTTTGTATGCGCAGTGCAGGCAGTATAATGCGTTTTATGGGAAAAAGTGGCATTGAAGCCACTTCAAGAATTATGGGATTTTTATTAGTTTGCGTTGGAACACAGTTTATAATTAATGGTATTAAAGAGCTTATATTGAATTTTCCTAATATTTAATATTAAAACTAATTTAAAAAAGCTAAAGAGTTGGTATGTTTTTTATCATTTCTACTCGCATTAAATAATCATAAAGCGGAACTAACTGTTTAAACCCTTTAACTAATTTTTGGGGTAAGTCACTATTTAACACATCTTCAATATGATTACTTGTGACCATAACTGCAAGATTTTTTCTGTTATACCATGTTGCAATTTTTTCATCCTGCTCTTTGATTAAAGGACGTTTATAACTTTCTCCAACAAGTTCAAATGGTTTTTTGACACAACGTGTCATGGATAAAAACTTCTTAGTATCGTTAAGAATTTCATCTCGAAAAATATCCATCGTTTGTTTTGATGAACAATAATAGCCAAGTCCATATTGATAGCTGCTTGGGCTAATTTCAAAAAAATAAGCAGGTGCTTCTTTCCAATCTCTATTAGGTCTTTTAAATGTCAACCATAATCGGCTACGATAAAGTGATTTATCATTTGAAAAACGGGTATCTCGATGTATACGTGAAATCGTTTTACCAATAGCGGGGCGAGTTTCAAACCACTCGTCAATTTTAAGCATTTCTGGTGCTAATTGTTCAACTAAAAGCCTAAATGGTTTAACTAAATCGTTATCATAAATAGCACGATGTTCTTCAAACCATGGTTTGCTGTTATTTATCCAAGCATCTTGTAAAAAATTAAGTCCCTCTTGCGTAAATCCAGTAAAGTTTGCCATTGCTTACTCCTTAAATAACGCTCTGACTTTTTCTAAATCTTCCAAAGTATCAACACCAATCGCTGGAAATTGTTTTGCCACGGCAACATGGATCTTTTCGCCATACCAAAGCACTCTAAGTTGTTCAAGCATTTCAATTTGCTCAAGTAAAGATGGTGCCCAATTAATATACTGACGAATAAAACCAGCACGATAGGCATAAATACCAATATGACGAAGATAAAAATCACCAATGCAGGACTGTTTTAATAGATTGGTCGATTTTGCAAATCGATCTCGTTCCCAAGGAATCGTAGCACGAGAAAAATAAAGCGCATAACCATCTTTATCAGTCACAACCTTAACCGTACCAGTATTAAATGCCTCTTCAACAGAGTCAATTGGTACGGCCAACGTTGCCATTCCTGTTTTATATTGCACTAAATTTTCAGCCACTTGGTTAATAATAACAGGCGGAATTAAGGGTTCATCGCCCTGTACATTGACAATAATTTCATCATCTGCAAATTGATAAGCATTAATAACTTCTGCCAACCTTTCAGTGCCTGAATTATGCTTATCACTTGTAAGAATGACTTCTCCGCCATGCGTTTTGACCACATCAAAAACTTGCTGATGATCGGTTGCAATGATCACTCGATTGGCTAAGGATTTTTGAGCTTGCTCCATTACACGCACAATCATAGGTTTTCCATGAATGTCCGCTAGTGGCTTAGCTGGTAAACGGCTTGAACCATATCTAGCAGGAATAATAACCGAAAAATTCATAACTAATATCCTATCTTTTTATTCTGGAATAGATACTGGTTTATTAAGTGGCTTTGCTTCACATTCAAGCAAAACAGGAATATTATCTTTTACTGTATAAACTAAGTTATCAGCTGAACAAATTAGTTGCTGATTGCTAGCATCGTACTGTAGTTGCCCATGGCATTTTGGACAAGCAAGTGCACTCAAAAGGATTTCTTTCATATTTTACTCTCTTTGGGAATTTATTTTATCTAATAAAGAACAGATCTGCTCAATTGCTTGCACGGGTATTACCGCATCAACAGGAAGATACCACCAATTTGGTTGAGCAAATTGTCTGCACTTAACCGCATCTTTTTCAGTCATTAAAAGAGTTTGGTCACAATTTGCAATATCGTTTAACAATGACAACGTAAATTTTTGATGATCAGCAAAAGGAACGGTTTTAATCACATTCGTTTGCATTTTAATCAACATATCAAAAAAACGGTTGGGATTACTAATGCCTGCAATAGCGCAAATACTTTGTAATGAAGATAATGGTTTTCTTTCTTGAGTAAGCAAATTTACTGCATATCGCGGTGCTAATTGCATGGTATAGGCTTTATTCGGGTACTGTTGAGCTAGGTCATTTACACTATCACCATTTATAATAATCAAATCAACCGATTTTAATCGACTTTCTCGCTCTCGCATTGGCCCCGCTGGCATCCACCATCCATTACCAAATAAACGTTTTCCATCAACAACTACCACCTCAATATCACGCGATAATGCATAATGTTGCAAACCATCATCAGTCAAAATAACATCTAATTGATATCGCTTTAATAGCGCTTGAACAGCTTCAGAACGATGCGGAGATACCGCAACAGGCACATTAGTACGTTGATAAATCAGCACAGGCTCATCACCGGCTTGTTCGGTTGTTGTTGTTTTATCTAAAATAAGAGGATAACTGTCAGCATTACCGCCATAGCCACGAGAAACAACGCCAACTTGTAACCCTTTTTGTTTTAGTGATTCAATTAAACCAACAACTAATGGCGTTTTACCATTACCACCAACAGATAAATTGCCAATAATAATGATAGGCACGGGTGAACGCCAAGCTTTTAAAATTCCAACTTGATATAAAGAGCGACGAACAAAAGCAATCAAACCATATAATAAAGAAAATGGTATGAGTAACCAAAATAAACGATTTTTACCATACCATAGTTTTTCAATCATAACTTTAACATCACTCGATTAAATTTAGTAAAATTGCGTATATCTTAATGTTGATATCACAATTATAAAAATAGCAACTTATAACCAAAGTTAGCTTATTTTACTCATAAATTGGAAAACTACCAAACCAATCATGATACCATCTAGGTTTAATTTCACCTCGCATAGTTTTTAGCTGCCAAGTTTGTTTATCAAAAAATAGACTTATTTGCCCTGTTTTAGCCGTAACATAGCTATCTAGTTGTAAATCTTGATACTTCCTTATTACTTTAGAGGAAGGTAGTTTCCAAGGATTATACCGAGAAGTAGAAACTAATAACTTTACTGGTTTAACATGATTTAAAAATGGATAACTTGATGAAGTATTACTACCATGATGTGGCGCTTGTAAAATAGTCGAAGTTAGCTGGTTTTGGTATTTAGTCACTAATTGATACTCTTGATTACGCTCTAAATCACCCGTTAATAATACAGAAAACCGCCCATCACTAATTTGCACTACACAAGAGTCTTCATTTTGAGCATAATCAACTAATTTATTAGGCCATAACACACTAAACGTTAGTTCGTTCCAAATAAAATGATTGCCAGCTAAGCATTGATAGTCATTATTAAAACTAGAAGAAGAGCTCATTAACCATGCTTTAGGATAAACATATTGTAACATATCCAAACCACCAACATGATCATTGTGTTGATGGCTAATAATAATGCCTTGTACATTCAAATTATGCCATTGTAAAAAAGGAATGATGATTCTTTCTACCGCTGAACTTTTTTCCCATTTTGCGCCAGTATCATACAAAATTGCTGACTTTCCATCATGAATAACAATCGCCAATCCATGGCCAACATCTAGCATATCTAACCGCCAGCGATAATGTGGCTGTTTAAAAATAGGCGTAATTAATAACATAAAAATAACAGCTAAAGTAACGCTAAAACGGCGCCAAGATCCTGTGCGTATGATAATGACAGTAAGCCAACCAACAAAACTTAACAAATAAAAATTTGCAGGAATTTTAAGCCATAGAAAATTGAACCAATTTAAACTAAAAAATAACCACTCTAATGATTTATCAGCAATTGACCAACACCATAATGCGATATAAAAACAGTCCATAAGGCTAAATATCAACGCAAATAAAACAGCAGGAAAAGTACATAACGAAATAATAGGAATCGCAATTAAATTCGTTAAAATAGAAACGCCACTAACTCCCTGAAAAACAAAACATTGAATAGGAAGCAATAACATAGTTAAACCCAATTGCAAATGTAATAATCTAACCATATACCAACGCTTTTTATATTTTATTTCTTGAGGTATTGGTAACCATTCAAATAAAAAAATTAAGCTAATTACGGCATAACAAGATAACCAAAAACTTTCAGACAAAATCATCAATGGATCAAATAACAATAGTAATGCAATAATTCGGTTAACCTTTTGCCATGCACTAATTTGATTTTTTTTATAACACAAATAAATCCAGATAGATAAGGCCAATATAGCTCGCAAAGTGGGGGGATTAAATCCTGTCAACCAAGCGTAAAAAAATGCAGATAACCAACCTATTACAATAGGCACAAAAAAATGGATGAAACGCTTTGGAATAAAAAACAGAACAATCTTAACCAAAAGACGACTAAGACCAAAAACGACTAAAATATGCATACCCGATATTGCCATTAAATGAGCAATCCCGGTTTGCATCATTACCATACGATGAGATTCATCTAGCTGAGAACGATCACCAAAAGTAAGAGCAAGCAAGATGTCTCGATAGTCAAATAAATCGATGTAAGGAAGTGCCAAATCAACAATTAATTGTTTTAAATTAGATTTGTCGTCTAACAATTTTGCATCAACTAATTTTGCTGATAATAAACTTCGGTTTGCTATTGAAAAGCGCTGGCTATCAAATCCCCCCTCATTAAGATAGCTATGCATAACTTTTGTCTTTAATGTTAATTGCCAAGTTTGCCCTGATTTTGGTGCTATAGTATTATCCCAATAAACCGAAATGGGAATATTATTAGAAAGTGTAAAACCTGAAATAGAAAAAATAGAAAATGACAAATAATAAGGAGATATTGCAGTTGTTTTTTGACGGGTATTAATGTCTACAACTTTTGCTTTAACAACTAACGTTTTATCAATATAAGGTGAAATATTGGTTAAATATTGCTTAGAATAAGCAACAGACCATAAAAAACCTAAGCCAAATACGATAATAATAGATAAATACCAGCAAAATTTAACCAGAACAAACAATACCAAAACAAGCAGAATAATAGCAATAAAATACCACTGAAGATCAGACAATAAATGTGGTAAAAACAGTAGTGTTAAGCAACCCAATGAAAACATGGTAGCTAATAAATCAAGAGAATAAGATTGTCGCATTAAAAGTTGTCATATTTATTTTATATAAATAATCAGCTTATCACTTGATATCGTAAAAAAAGAATTGTGTTTGAAATTTTAGATCTAGCTTCCAATTTTATTATTAATCTAGAAAAAATTTATTAAAACTATTCATAGCATTTTAAATTTTGGATAAATAAGAAAGTACGGAGATCTGAACCTCACAAAAAAACGTATAGAAGTCGGCTATATGATACAAACACCATATTTCTTGTCTGTGATGAGGCGTTAATTCTATTTTTTATGTATATTCATTACAGTAGTTTCTCAAATTACTGTAAATAAAGCGGGAAATTCCTACAATTTGCGTGTTTAATCAAAAATAACCAATAATCTATATTTTATAATCGATTAAACACGTCAATTAATGGTTTATGGTTTACTTATTAATAAAAGTTATCAGCATTATTTATTTCAATAGTATACTCATTTCTTCTCTAACTTGAGGCACAGTTAAGCCAACAATAATTTGTAATGATTGTCCCTTGTATACAACATTTATTGCTCCATAACTTTGAAAATAAGCCACTTCCTGAACTAATTCTGGATTACTTACTTCAATACGTAAACGAGTTGCACAGTTAGTTAATTGTCTAATATTTTCTTTACCACCTAATCCTTCAATAAAGGCAATTGCTTGTTGAATTATCAAATCGTTAGTTTCAAATTCAGTATCAGATTGATTTGGCGATTTATTCTTTTTACTATTTTTGTAATCTGATTTAGTAAATAGTTTAATATTAGTATCTGAACGGCCAGGAGTCATAAGATTGAATTTAAGGATTAAGAATTTAAACACAAAAAAGTAAATTGCTGTAAAAGTTAAACCAACAGTAACTTGAATAACATACGCCATCCAATGATTTTCCCCAAGAGGTAACCAGTTTTGGAAAATAAAATCTATAATACCTGAGTAAAAATTTCCTGATACACCAAGCATATACATAATTGCAGCCATTGACGCTGCTAAAAAAGCATGAACAACAAATAACATAGGTGCAATAAAAAGGAATGTAAATTCAATGGGCTCTGTTATCCCAGTCAGAACTGCGGTAACTGTTGCACCAATTAATAGTCCCAATACCATTTTTTTATTTTCCGGTTTTGCTGTTGCATAAATAGCCATTGAAATACCTGAGCAACCAAATACCTTCCCCATACCAATTAACATAAAACCACCCTGAGGAAATAATTCAGTTAATGATTTTGTGCTGTTAGCAAATTCAGAAATATGAGAAATCCAATAATTGACTGTACCGCCATCGGTAACAATTGGACCAAAATAGATTGGACCATAAACAAAATGATGTAATCCTGTAGGAATTAAAATGCGCTCTAAAAAAGTAAATAGCCATACACCGAATGCACCAGAATTTAAAATGAAAATTTGCAGACTTTGAATACCATTTTGAATAGGAGGCCAAACCAATACCGTCAATACAGCTAGTACCAACATTAAAGGAAAACAGATAATAACGATTAATGGAGTGCCTGTAAATACATTTGCCCATTCAGGTAAACGTAAATCAAAATAACGGTTATGAATCCAAACAGTAAAAGCTGCTGTCATAATTGAACCAACAATAGAAGTATCTAATGTTAATACCCCACTAATTTCAATTAATCCTGTTTGCCCTACTTGATAGTTTATACCTAACTGTTCACTCCAGATATCAAGTATTCCTGCTATAAAATAGTTAAATGTTAAATAAGAGATAAAAGCGGCTAATACAGCTCGGCCTGATGCCTTTTTTGCTAATGCAATTGGCAAACCTAAAGCAAACAACATTGGCATATTTTGAAACAAAACTAGGGATGCTTTTTGAAATACACTGACAATTTTAACATAAGTGGATCCTTCTACAGCAAACGGAAACAAATTAGGATTAAGTAAAACGACAGTCAATCCCAATAAGATACCAGCAACGGGAAAGAGTAATACAGGAACAAACATTGCTGCTCCAAAGCGTTGAATTGTATTTCTCATAACATTAACCTTTTATTAATATAATGATTTTGTTATTCTTAAATATTTCTGTACATGTTTGTGAATAACACTAAACGTTTGCATTTACTCAAACGCTAGCATTATTCGTTTTAAACAAAATAATTATTTAAAAAACTGAGGTAAATAGTCTTTATTTTCGTTTAAGATTTCTTCAACAATTACTTTTGCTTTTGGAACGTTAACAACAGTTCTATTTAACGTTAAGGCATTGATTAATTTTTGTTTAGAACCTTCATACCAGGCATCAACGACTAATTTTTCATAACCTAATTGGATTTCTATCATCGCTTTTTGGAATGTCGGAATCTTACCAATAGCAAATGCTTTAGGGCCATCAGAAGTTAACATACAAGGCACTTCAACCATTGCATCATCTTGTATGTTACTAATAATGCCTTTGTTTGGAACAATCACAAGATAGATATCGCCTTTGTTATAAGCTAGTGATGCAGCAACACGAATCATATAACGACCATGAATATCATCATGAAGCTGTTCACCAACAATAGAATTTTTTTCAATAATACGTTTACACATTTCAAATACTTGTTTTTCACGCCCATTGATAACTTGTCGCGCACGCGTATTATTAATATCTTCTTTACTCACCATTTTTTCTGGATATAAATAGTATTGTAAATAAGTATTTGGCAAAAATTCAGGGTTATCTCTTAACATCGTTTCCATATTTTTAAACGTTGCTTGCCAAGAAGGATCATTAGCAATAATTGAGTCAACCGCTTTAATACCCTCTTTTAAAATAATATCTTTAATACGTTGAGTTAAATCCTCGCCTTGTTTATTTTTAATTTTAGTAAACCAACCATAATGATTTAAACCAAAGTATTCCGGTACAAAATCCCAAATTTCACAACCAAGCAATTTGGCGTAGCTCACCATGATTGCTGCAGGCATATCACAAATATTTAAAATTCGATTATCATTAGGAAATTCTCGGTTTAAGGCATCTGCAACAATCGCAGCTGGGTTAGTATAGTTTAAGATCCAAGCATCTTTTTTATATGAACGAATTTCATGAACAAGATCGATCATATCGCCTATGGAACGTAAACCGTAAGCCATTCCACCTGCACCACATGTTTCTTGACCTACACATTGGTGAGATAAGGGAATTTGTTCATCACGCTCACGCATTTTTAAACCACCCGTACGAATTTGCATAAAAAAGAAATCAGAGTTTTCAAAAGCAACTTTTCTATCTGTTGTATAGATGAACTCTTCAATTTCAGGATAAAGTTCTTTAAACATAATTTCAGTTGCTTTGGCATTTAGCTCCTGACGGGCTGCATCAATATCATAAAAAACAACTCGTTTTAACGGAAAATTTTGTTTTTCTGTAACAAGACTTCTCATAATACCTAATGTATAAGTACTACCTGCACCAACAACTGTTAAATTAATCTTTTTCATAACCAATTTCCTCAACTATATTTGTGAATAAAAAACACACCAATATGTTATCAATAAGTATTAAATTAAATAATACTTATTAAATACAAATGTGAAAAAGATCACAAAAATTTTTTATGTGTATCAGAAAATAGTCATTTAAATGATATTTAACAATAATAGTTATATTCGTAGAATAATATTGCTCATTTGATGATATTTTGATTATTGGAT
Source organism: Gilliamella sp. Pas-s27 (assembly GCF_009795865.1). Taxonomy (NCBI): domain Bacteria; kingdom Pseudomonadati; phylum Pseudomonadota; class Gammaproteobacteria; order Orbales; family Orbaceae; genus Gilliamella; species Gilliamella sp. Pas-s27. The sequence goes on along the minus strand of NZ_WTEW01000004.1, from coordinate 74,497 downwards.
GTTAATATAATACAAATTTCATATGTAGGATATGATTATGAGTAAACCACTTTATCGACAAATAGCTGAAACTATTGAGAAAAAAATTCGTTCTGGCGAATTAGATGTTGAAGATGTATTACCTACAGAACAATCTTTACAAGAAATATATAATGTTAGTCGCGTCACCGTTCGTAAAGCACTTGAACTACTTGAAAAACAAGGGTTATTAGTGCGTATAAAAGGAAGTGGTACCTATGTTAAATGTAATTCAGCTAAGCACGATGCCTTCCAATTAAAAGGATTTGAAGAAAATATTACCTCACAAGGAAGAGTTGCTAGTACAAAAGTAATACATTTTCAGTTAGAACAAGCACAACCCGTTATTGCAAAGCACCTAAAAATTGAAGTTGGAACATTGATATACTCAATAATACGTATTAGAACAATAGACGATGAGCCTGAAATTTTAGAGCAAAGTTATATGCCTCTTTCACTATTTCATGATCTCAGTATTAAAGTAATGCAAACATCAAAGTATCACTATATTGAAAAACAAAAAGGTTATCAAATATCTCTGAGTAGACAAGACTTAAAGCCTGTTTTAGCAACTAGCATTGTCGCTAAACATTTAAATATCGAAACAAATTATCCTATATTATGCCTACGTTCAACTAGTGAATTAGTTAATGGTGAAATATTTGAATATAGTATTCAATACTTAAGGGGATTCCAATATAGGTTTGAATATATTGCACGCAGAGGATTAGAATAAATATCAATTGTAAAAACTATCCATGTTGTTTACGTGTAATTTAACAAACAGCTATAACAAATATATAAAAGTTAACACGTTATTATAAATATAGCACCTATATCATGAAGAAAAATAATTGTTATAGTTGGCTAAACATTTTTGCTCAGTCGCCCAACCATTTATATGTATTAAAGTTTTTGTCCCACTAAGTTATTCTAAATAAAAAGCCATTGATTTTACTCAATGGCCTTTTGCTAAATATAGAATTTAAAGACTATGCATTTACTGCCTTATTTACTCTTTCACGTAACTCTTTACCAGGTTTGAAATGAGGGATATATTTATGTTTAACTTCAACATTACCACCAGTTCTTGGGTTTCTAGCTTTACGTGGAGCACGGTAGTTTAAACTAAAACTACCAAAGCCTCGAATTTCTACACGATCGTTACTTTCCATAGCTAAAGCGATCTGTTCGATGATATCTCTAACTGAATCATCAACCAGTTGAACAGGAAGATGTGTTCGCCAGTTAACAATTCGTTCTACTAAATCTGATCTATTCATGATCACTCCTAATTTATTTATGCGGTATGTAATTTGTTCATTTTATACCACAAAAGAAAAAGAGGGCAAGCCCTCTTTACTCTTTACATAAATATTCTTTACTCAGTTTTTGATGCGGCTTTGAATGCTTCAGCCATTGCATTAGTAAATGACGCATCTTCTTGAGTTGCAGTATTATTTACAGCAGCAAGAGCTTCTTTTTCGTCAGCTTCATCTTTTGCTCGTACTGATAATGAAATTGCGCGAGTTTTACGATCGATATTCACAATCTTAGCTTCAACTTCATCACCAACTTTTAATGCTGTTGTTGCATCTTCAATACGTTCACGAGCAATATCTTGAGCTTTTAAGTAGCCTTCAATACCTTCAGCGATTTCGATAGTTGCACCTTTAGCGTCAACAGCTGTTACAGTACCTTTAACGATAGTGCCTTTTTTGTAGTTAGACGCAAAGCTACTAAATGGATCATCTTCTAGTTGTTTAACACCTAAAGAGATACGTTCACGTTCTGCATCAACTTGTAACACAACTGCTTCAATATCGTCACCTTTCTTATAAGCTTTAACCGCTTCTTCACCAGGCATATTCCAAGAAATATCTGAAAGATGAACTAAACCATCAATACCGCCATCTAAACCAATAAAGATACCGAAATCTGTGATTGATTTGATCTTACCGCTAACTTTATCACCTTTATTGTGTGATTCAGCAAATTGTAACCATGGGTTTGGTTTACATTGTTTAAGACCAAGAGAAATACGACGACGTTCTTCATCAATTTCAAGAACAATAACTTCAACTTCGTCACCTAAGCCAACTACTTTAGATGGGTGAATGTTTTTATTTGTCCAATCCATTTCAGAAACGTGAACTAAACCTTCAACACCAGTTTCGATTTCAACAAAACAACCGTAGTCAGTTAAGTTAGTTACTTTACCAGTTACTTTAGTACCTTCAGGGTAACGTTTCGCAATTGAAACCCATGGATCTTCGCCTAATTGTTTTAAGCCAAGAGATACACGTGAACGGTCTTTATCAAACTTAAGTACTTTAACAAGTAATTCTTGACCCACTTCAACCACTTCGCTTGGATGTTTAACACGTTTCCAAGCCATATCTGTGATGTGAAGTAAACCATCAACCCCACCAAGATCAACGAACGCACCGTAATCAGTAAGATTTTTAATAATACCTTTAACTTCTGAACCTTCTTGTAGATTTTCAAGAAGTTGTTCTCTTTCTGCACTATTTTCAGATTCAATAACCGCACGACGTGATACAACAACGTTGTTACGTTTTTGGTCTAATTTAATTACTTTTAATTCGATTTCTCTGTTTTCGATATGAGAAGTATCGCGTAATGGACGAACATCAACAAGCGAACCAGGAAGGAACGCACGAACGCCATTAAGATCAACCGTAAAGCCACCTTTAACTTTACCATTGATAACACCTAAAACTGTTGCAGCATCTTCAACTGCTTTTTCTAGTATTATCCATGCTTCATGACGTTTAGCTTTTTCGCGAGATAAAATTGTTTCGCCAAAGCCATCTTCAATTGAGTCAAGCACAACATCAACAATATCGCCAACTTGAACTTCTAGTTCACCTTGGGCATTTTTAAACTGCTCTACTGGAATTGCGGATTCAGATTTTAAACCAGCATCAACTAAAACAACATCTTTGTCGATTGCAACGACAGTACCACGGATCATATTACCAGAACGAGTGTCTAGTTGATTTAAAGACTCTTCAAAGAGTTGAGCAAAAGATTCAGTCATATTTATATACTTAAAATTAATTTAACGTCCACATTACATCATGTCTTGTGGGGGTTATTTACGATACTCCACTCATCCTTGTGATGGAGCTTGGTTTACTCACGCTGTAAACTGACTTACAACGCAATTTTTTTGTTTATATACGCAATAGATTGTTCAAAGACATCTTGAATAGAAAGCGATGTAGTATCAATTATTAACGCATCAACAGCAGGTTTAAGTGGCGCAACAGCCCGATTACGATCACGCTTATCACGCTCTGTTATCTCCTGCAAAATTTCGGCGAATTTAACATGATTTTGCTTATGTTGCAACTGTTTCATTCGTCTTTCGGCACGAGATTGTACACTTGCATCAAGAAAAATTTTAACAGGCGCATCGCTAAACACCACACTGCCCATATCTCGACCATCTGCAATAAGTCCCGGTGCTTGCCTAAAATCACGTTGACGCTGTAGTAATGCAACTCTAACTTTATTGAGTGCTGCTACTTTTGAAGCAGCGCCACCAGTTTCTTCGGTGCGGATACGTTTAGTTACATCAATACCGCTTAATAAAACTTTAACTTCAATATCATCACAGTTAAAAGTCAAAGGTAAATTTAATGCTAAATTCGCTAACTGGTTTTCATCATCCAATGAAATATTTTTTTCAAGAGCGGATAATGCCAGTACGCGATAAATAGCACCTGAATCTAAAAGATGCCATTTAAAATGATTGGCTAATGCCTGACATAACGTACCCTTACCAACACCACTTGGCCCATCAACAGCAACAACGGGGACTATTTTATTCATTTTATTGTTCACTTAATTGTTTAAATTGTTCAAAATAATCAGGGAAAGTTTTCATTGTGCATTTAGGATCTAATATTGTCACAGGCGTATCTGAAAGCGCTACTAATGAAAAACACATAGCAATACGATGATCATTATAAGTTTCAATTTCAGCATGAATTAATTTATTGGGTGGCACAATGGTAATATAATCGTGACCTTCATCAACTGTTGCACCAACTTTTCTTAATTCAGTTGCCATCGCATATAAGCGATCAGTTTCTTTTACTCGCCAATTATAAATATTACGAATCGTAGTAGGACCTTTAGCAAACAACGCTGTCGTAGCAATAGTCATTGCAGCATCGGGGATATGGTTCATATCCATATCAATACCATGCAATTCACCACGTGAACATTCAATATAATCATCTGCCCAAGTAATTTTAGCGCCCATTTTTTCAAGCACATGAGCAAACTGCGTATCGCCTTGCAAACTTTTTTTACCAATTCCCGTAACACGGACTGTACCACCTTTAATAGCAGCAGCAGCTAAAAAATAAGACGCAGATGACGCATCACCCTCAACCAAATAATCACCAGGAGATTGATAATATTGATTTGCCTTGATAACAAATGATTGATAATTATTATTAACTATAGTCACACCAAACATTGCCATCATTTTGATTGTAATATCGATATAAGGCTTAGAAACAAGATCACCAATAATAGTAATTTCAGTGTCTTGTTTTGCTAACGGTGCAGCCATTAATAGTGCGGTTAAAAATTGGCTTGATACCGAACCATCAACTTGGATTTTACCACCTGCAAAGCCACCATAAAGATGTAACGGTGGGTAGCCTTCATTTTCAAGATAATCAATTTTAGCTCCACCTTGACGCAACGCATCGACTAAATGACCAATTGGGCGCTCTTTCATGCGTGGCTCGCCAGTTAGCACAATATTATTATGACCAAGACATAAAGCTGCCGTCAGTGGACGCATTGCTGTACCGGCATTACCTAAAAATAGCTCTAATGCATGGTCAGATTGCAACATCCCCCCTACACCCTGAATATCACAAATAGTGCGATCATGTGATAGCTGGTACTTCACACCTAATGCAGCTAGAGCATCAAGCATATAACGCACATCATCGCTATCCAGTAAATTAGTTAAACGTGTATTGCCTTTACTTAGAGCTGATAACAATAAAGCACGATTAGACACGCTTTTAGAACCTGGCAAATTAATAGTGCCACTAAATGATTTTATTGGTTGTAACGTCAAGGATAACATAATGTCTCTCGTTAAGATTTCATAAATATTTAAAATTTATCTAATGTTGCTTTTAGCAAATCAATAGCGTGATGATCTTTAGCGCTATTTTGCCATAACTTATCAAAAAGATGACGATAACGTTTAATAGCATCTTGCGATGAGGTAATAGAAGCAATACCTGTTGTCACATTCGGCAATTCACCTAAACGAAATGGACTCATCGCCAACGAAATAGGGTCATCGTTTTGGTAAAAAATTTGAAATGTAATCGATGGAATAGCTTCTTGTGTAATTGCAATAGTTGAAGCAAAAGTCTGTTGTTCTATTAGCTCAATTAAATGATAAATTTCGTTACGAGCAAGTAGCATTCTTTCGGACTTCTTACCGGGTGAAATAGTCAAATTACCCACTAAGCCAATATGCAAAAACCGTTCAATATTACGCAAGCTAATCAAATTAATTACTTTAGGAATAGATTGATAAAACTGCTTTTTACGTTCTTTTAAAATCGACAAAATCACTGAGTATTTCTGAGATTCAATTGACTGGTTTGACTCATTTAACATCATAGATAAATGAGTTAAGTAATCAGGGGAAGTTAATAAAAATGAAAAGGGATCGAAGTGAGAATAGATATGGGTTGATTGTTCTTCTAACTGGCGCATACGTTCAAAAAAACCTTCACCACTCGAATAATATTCAGTATCAATACCGAGCAAACTCGCAAAAGAAGTGCCAAGTAAAGATGCCAGTCGTTCTAAAGTTTCGATTTTAACAATTTCACCTTTTTCTAACCGATATACTGCAGCTCTTGAGATTTTAAGACTTTCTGCAACATCCTCAGCTTTCAACGAAGCGGCAATTCGATATGCACGTAAACGCTGGCCTATAGCACAATAATCAATCGATCCTGTAATCATAATACACTCAAATTATTAAGATTTTGGCAGTGTATCACAAGGTGATAGCAATGCCAATTTTTGGCAAAATGTTTCAGGTATAGCCTATATTTTCATCAACAACTTAAATAACACCTATTTTAATAACTCATTTTGCAATGCCGATACATTTTCAAATTCAGTAAACTCAGAAATTGCCTCTGGTTGTTTAGCATTATCTTCACGCTTACCAAGAACTTGCGATGCAAATACAAAACCTTTTTTATCCATAACTGAACGGTTATAAAAATCAACTAAATCTTGTTGAGTGATTTTTTTCAATTGTTCAATTTTTTTGTGCTGTGAATCAAACGCAAAACGCGAATTACGGTAATCTGCCATATAGCGACCAAACTCTTCATCCAATGTTTGCGGCGGCATTTTCAATTCATCAAGCACAGCATTTTTGTATTGATCTATATCTTTTTTAGACAAAGCTTTCAGCTTACTTAACATAACTGGATAAAATTCTTGATAACGCTTAAATAAATAAGCAGGATCGTATTGATTACTTTGAATGATAAAACTCATTCCTACTGAATCCCCCACAGAAACAGGACTAGCAAATACCGCATAGCCAAGTTGCTCATTGGTGCGTAACTGATCATAAAACCAAGGCGAAATAATTTTGGATAGTGTATAACTTAGCATACGACTGCTAATTCGATCATACCCCGTTGGAATATAGCTCATCATCAAAGCATTATCAGTGCTTTTTGCATGTTGCGTAATTTTAGCATCTAACGATTTTTTAATCTTAATATTATCAGCAGGTATAAACTCAACATCATGCACAAATGTTGTTTGAATAGAATGATAAAGATCTAAAGAATCCTCATTAGATAAATTACCTAAACTAAGCATATAAGGTACTGAGTGAGTTAATAAATTATCACGGTAAGTTAACACATCATTAATAGTCATGTTTGCCGTAATTTGTCGTTTTTCATCTCGTTCAAAATAGTGTGGTAATACCGACAATGCATTAACAGGATTAACCGCCAATCTATAACTTTTAGCATGCTCAGCTTTATCCAATTCTTGTAAATACCAAGATTTAGCTAATGCTAAACTTTGCTCATCAATGGTAGCATTACGATAGTTATCAAGTATAGCCGTAACCATTTTTGGTAAATGCTGACTAAAGCCGCTAGCTGAAATCATTAAACCATTATCATTATCAGTTGATAACGAAATACCCGCAACGCCTGCCTGAAATCGTAATTGTTCTAAATTACGACTAACAATATAATCAAGTAGATTAAAAGCAACCACCGCTTTTGCGTCACTAACAGCTTCGTTATTGCGTAACGAAACCACAATAGCGGCTTTAGGTTCATTATGGAAATATTGGCTAGCAAAATGGAAATGATTACCTCGTTTGCTAAATTTAGTTGATTGTGTTTGATTACCGTTTTGTTTCAAAATCGTGAAATTATCAGGTATATAAGGATTAAGTTCTGGCAAACTAAATGTAAAATTTTTGCCTAGCGCTAACCAACTTGCCTTTTGCTCGCTAGAGATATTATCAATTTTATAAGGCGCATCAACAAAATAAGCCATCTTATTAGTCGTTTGATTTGGCGAAATCACCCAAATTCTAGCATTATTGGCAGTCAAACTTTTTAAACGTGAAGCGATCGCAGTTTTATCAAAATTAGTGGCAATAAAATCAGAATTTAGTATATTTTGAACTGGATATAACAGCATCTGATCAGATAGCCATTCCACATAAGACATATCACGCTCAACATCTTGATACTTAAATTCTAACGCTAAAACTTTTTTTAGCTCTTCATAATAAGCATCAGAAATTCCTTGCTTTTGAATTAACTGTAAATAATTAAAAATAGCGCCAATGACTTTATCTTTTTGAGCAAGTCCATCGTCGGTTAAACTTACATTAATACTAAATATACCACTATTACCATAACGGATAGGATTGATAGACGAACTAATTCCTTCAATCAAACCTTGCTTTTGTAACTGATCAGATAGCGTATTATGGCTACTGTTACTGATTAAATAAGTGATATACTCATCGGTTTTATCGGCAAATTTAGCCAGATTATTTTCAATCGGAAACTGTAAAAACAATAGTTTTTTGGGTTGTGCTGGTACCATAGAAATCTGTTTATTTAGCACATTTGGCGTTATAGCAGGCTTATCAACTATTGGGGCATTAATATTTTTATTAGGGATTTTACCAAAACTATTTTCGGCTAGTTTTGCCAATTTATTGATCGATTGATTGCTATACATCACGCCAACCATAATATTGGCTGAATAGTAATCTTTATGAAAATTCACTAAAGCATCTTGCAATTTACTATTTTCTTTATCACTTAATGTTTCTAAATTACCGCCTGAAAATTGAGATGCAGGGTGACTTTGATTAATTGTTTCCGAATCAACTTGCCCAATACGAAATCCATCATTCGATCTAGCCATTGTCATTTCAGCATTAACAGCATTACGTTCTTTATCGGCAAATTTAGGATCCAAATTTGGCTCGCTAATAGCATCGGCTAAATGATCAAGCGCTTTATCAAAAGCGCTATTTTCGACCTCAAAATAAAACGCAGTTCGATGCGAGGCAGTACTTGCGTTATAACTACCAGCATGACGACTTAAAAACTGAGAAAAGCTAGCAGGTTCGGGATAATTCTTTGACCCCATTAACACCATATGTTCAGTATAATGAGCCAACCCTTGCTGATCTTTTGGGTCTTGCAACGAACCAACAGGTAATGCTAATGATGCCAGTGATTTTACGGCTTTAGGATCAGATACAAGTAACACTCGCATTTTATTTGCTAGCTCAATAACTTCATATTGACGCTTATCACGTTCGCTTTGTTGCACCTTTTCTATCAAAACTGGCTTTGTGAGCTTATTTTCGATGGCAAAAGACGAAGAAGTGATAAGCAGTAACCCAATAATTCCACTAAAAATAAAATTAACTAATTTTTTGTTTTTATAAACCATAATATCAGCTAGCTCACCTCAGTTTTAAAAAAATACAAAAATGATTTTACCAAAACACGAATGTATCTTAATAAATTCATCATTAGAAAATGAACATTTAATGTTCACGAGTTTTCCTAAATTCAACATCGGGATATCGCTCTTCGGTCAAATTCAAATTAACCATACTTGGCGCAATATAAGAAAGGTTATCACCCCCATCCAATGCCAAATTCTGTTCACATTTACGTTTAAACTCTTCCAGTTTTTTCACATCTGAGCACTCAACCCAACGCGCTGTTGTCACATTAACCGGCTCATAGATGGCTTCAACGTTATACTCAGATTTTAATCTAGCAACCACAACATCAAATTGTAAAACCCCAACAGCTCCCACAATTAAGTCATTATTTGCTAATGGACGGAACACTTGTACAGCCCCCTCTTCTGAAAGCTGAACAAGTCCTTTCAAAAGTTGCTTTTGTTTAAGCGGATCTTTCAGACGAATGCGACGGAACAATTCTGGAGCAAAGTTAGGAATACCCGTAAACTTAAGATCTTCACCTTGAGTAAAGGTATCACCAATTTGAATTGTTCCATGGTTATGTAAACCAATAATATCACCAGCATAAGCCTCTTCAACATGTTCACGATCACCGGCCATAAACGTCAAAGCATCAGAGATATTAATATCTTTAGCAACACGCACATGGCGTAACTTCATACCTTTTTGATATTTCCCCGACACAATACGCATAAATGCCACACGATCACGATGTTTTGGATCCATATTGGCTTGAATTTTAAACACAAAGCCACTGAATTTTTCTTCTGATGATTCAACTTCACGCTTATCGCTTTGACGAGGCTGTGGTGTTGGAGCCCAAGCAGTTAAACCATCAAGCATATGATCAACACCAAAATTACCCAATGCCGTACCAAAAAAGACGGGGGTTAAATCGCCCGATAAAAAGGCATCTAAATCAAACTCATTAGATGCCCCTTGTACTAATTCAAGTTCTTCACGTAGTTGCTGTGCTAGATCATCGCCGACCGCTAAATCTAAATCGGGATTTGTTAACCCCTTAATAATACGAACTTCCTGAATAGTATGACCTTGACCTGATTGATAAAGATAAGTTTCGTCTTTAGCTAAATGATAAACACCTTTAAATAATTTGCCACAACCAATTGGCCAAGTAATTGGTGCGCACATTATATTGAGTTCATTTTCGACTTCATCAAGCAATTCCATTGGATCACGAATATCACGGTCTAACTTATTCATAAACGTCAAAATTGGCGTATTACGTAATCGTGTCACTTCCATTAATTTACGTGTACGATCTTCAACCCCTTTAGCCGCATCGATCACCATCAAACAACTATCAACTGCTGTTAACGTACGATAAGTATCTTCAGAAAAGTCCTCATGCCCTGGTGTATCTAATAAATTAACTAAGCAGTCATTATAAGGAAACTGCATCACAGAGGTAGTAATTGAAATACCACGTTGCTTTTCCATCTCCATCCAATCAGATTTAGCATGCTGAGCATTAGCACCACGCCCTTTAACTGTACCTGCGGTTTGGATTGCATGACCAAATAACAATACCTTTTCGGTAATAGTTGTTTTACCCGCATCGGGGTGAGAAATAATTGCAAAAGTGCGACGTGCATTAACCTCGTCTAAATAAGCTTGTTCTGTCATAAAACTATTTTAACCCACACAAAAATAATCACCCATTTTAGCAGGTATCTGCCTGTTTTGCCATTAACGTTATACGCAACGTAATTTGCCTTATTTATTTATCTATGCATAATATCTGCCTAATCAGTAATGCAAAATTTACTGCTTACTAGCTTCTTATAAAAAGTTTCTGGAAAGCATGCATTTAAGTATAAAACCGGAATTTATTATGAACATTCGTGATTTAAAACTGTACTTACATTTATGCGAAACCTGCCACTTCGGTGTAACCGCAAATGCAATGCATGTTAGCCCATCAACCTTATCTAGGCAGATCCAACGACTTGAAGAGCACTTTGGACATCCACTATTTATTCGCGACAACAGACAAGTGCAAATCACCCAAGTAGGCGAAAAGGTAAAACGTTTTGCTAAACAAGTAATAAATATGCACCAACAGCTAAAACACGATTTAGATCAACCTAATCAACAAATTGTTGGCGAACTAACACTTTTTTGTTCAGTCACTGCCGCATATAGCCATTTACCCGAAATATTGGATCGTTTTAGAAGTCTCTATCCACTCGTTGAAATTAAACTATCAACTGGTGATGCTGCCGACGCAGTAAAAAAAATACAAACCAATATGGCCGATTTGGCTATTGCAGGCAAACCTAAACAACTTCCAACTGGTATTGAGTTTTTAAAATTTGGTGAAATTGAAATGGTCTTGCTAATCCCGAAACTTAATAGCTCGTTTAGCGATAAATTGCATCAAAAACAACCCGATTGGCATAATATTCCCTTTATATTGCCAGAACATGGACCAAGCCGCCACCGCATCGATTTATGGTTTAAACAAAGAAAAATTACCAATCCCAAAATCTATGCAACAGTTGCAGGACACGAAGCCATTGTATCAATGGTTGCTTTAGGTTGTGGCGTCGCCTTATTACCAAAAGTCGTGATGGACAACAGCCCAGAACGGATAAAAGATCGCATAACCGAATGGTCTACTAACTTGATGGAACCCTTTGATGTTGGTATTTGTGTGCAAAAAAGGCGACTATCTGAAAAAGTTATCGCTGCTTTCTGGGAAATTAGCAATCTAAATTTGCCCAATAACGAATAACTAAAATATAATATATAATCATAAATTAAAGACTAAAACCAGAATAATAGGTGTGACAAACTAACCCGTCATCAACGTGTTTTTAGCAAAATATAACATAGCTAGACGTCATTATAATGGAATTAAAAATGAAACAGATAACAATAAAAACATTAACCTCATTAATACTTCTTGTCGCTTTTTCCATGCCATTAACCGCACAAAGCAATCCAACAAAATCAACCAAAACGGACAAAAGCACAAAGACAACTACATCGAAAAAAAATACCAATGCAAACAAAAATAAAAACACTAACAATAAAGCAAATACTAATTCAGACGCCAATAAAAATGACGACACAATCACAACTTCACCTCAAGCATTGACAACCAATGCTAATGTAAACACCAATAATAACTTTCAAATTGGTAGTGCTATCACAAAACCTAAGTGGTTAGTTCGTAGCACTTTGGCTTACTATGATGGTGATGAAAACGATCTTGCTACTGCAGGTCTTGGCTTTACACCATTATCTACCAGCATTATTACACCAGAAGTGGAAATCCCAACCAAACCAAACTTTGAAGAACGCCGTCAAGCCAAGCTAAACCGCTATATTGACACTAAAATTGGTGAAGGAACATTATTTGGTTTTAAAAAACAAGAATTAACTCCTCTATTTGATGGCAAAATTGCAGGCACTGAAATATCCGCCGTACAAAGGGAAGACGGCGTAGGCATGTTATTACAAATTCCACTTGATTTTAATAAAAACAAACCTTGCATTGTTGCTATTCCTGCTATTGACTCAGACGGAATATACAATGCCAAAGATATACAAATCCGAGGATTATGGGGACTTCGCCATAATTGCGCAGTGGTATATAACGACAAAGGAGTAAGTGGTATTTATGATATTAAACACAAGCTTGGTTTTACCGTATGGGGCGAAGTAAAAGATGGTAATATTTTATTTGGTCCTTCAATAAAAAACAGAGAACAATACATCAAAAAATACCCTCATCGCTACGCAGTAAAACAATTGCACTCAAAACTAAATGCTGAAGCACGCTGGGGGGAACATGTATTAAGATCTATTGAGTTTGCCTTTTATGAACTCAATAGTATGTTTTCAACCAATCAACAAATTATCTACAACAAAGATAATACCCTTGTTTTAGTATACGGTGCCGGCGACGGTGGTGGAGCGGCACTAAAAGCAGGCGAATTAGATGACCAAAACCTAATTGATGGTATTGTGGCAGTCAATCCACAAATTCAACCCAATATCGATAAAACGCAGGTCACACTCAAAATTGGCAATAATGCTTCACAAAAACTAGAAGCCAAATCCATTGCAAATTACAGTGCTTACGGCGCCTTATATATACCATGTGCGATCCCAGCAATAAAACCTAATAAAGATGATACTTATATACCTTATGCAAATTATTTTCTTTATTCACAAGAACGGTGTAATGCGCTAAAAAAAGCAAAATTACTCACCAAAGGAACGCCACAAGAAGCCTTAGAAAAATTACACAAAAACGGTTGGACTCCAAATATGGATATTCAACTACCATATTTCTACTACACCGAATCCATCGACCTACCATATCAATACATTAGCGCTTATGGCAAATATGATGTCACTGAAAACATGTGTGATTTTTCGGTAGCAAGTACCCAACAAACGCCTATTTACTACAGTGGTAAAGTAGCACCATTAGAAGAAATATCGTTTGAACAGATATGGGGAATGACAAACGGTCATTTACCGCTTTGGAATGGACATAATGCAACAATTTTGGATTTGGTTGAAAATGGTGATCTCAATGCACCAAGACGTGAATTTTACTCAAGTTCACAATCAAAAACCACTGTTGATTATGGTACTACTGGATCAATTTGTGTCTATAAAAAGTCACAAGAACCTCGGGTTGAACAAGGCATAAAGCAAGTTATGGCATCAGGCAACTTACATGGTATAAAAACCTTTATTATACATGGCCGTAACAATGTTAAACAGCTACCAAACTACACATCACGCCCTTATGTAGCATTAAATAGCTTGGTTGAAGGTAAACAATCTCAACTAAGATACATTGAAGTCGAAAACGCAAGCTACTTAGATGGTAGAGCACCATTTGACAATACATTATTACCTATTGACTATTATGGCGAAGATGCTATTGAATGGTTATGGGCTAACTTAACCAACGAAGCTACATTACCAGTAAGCCAAGTCGTACATGCCAAGGCCCGAGGAGGAAAAAGTGGTTATGCACCCCCACTAACTAGTAAAACTCTACAGCCGATAAAACAATTACCAAATAGCAAAGAAATTATTCAAAATGACAAGGGTAACTTAATACTACCAAATTAATAGGCTATATAATTAAATCGCTATCGAATTTAGACTTAAGTGCATTTAAACTTAAGAACATTTAGACTGAAGAACAGTTAGAATAAAAAATAATTTAAATCGATAGCGCCCAACTTCATTTAAAAAATACCCTCTTTTACTGCCAAACAGATTTTAGGATATAACAAAAAAAACAACGACTCTAATTGTGCATAATGTTGCTTAATATCAACGATCGTTTCTTTTAACAAATATAATTTTGGTCGCCTATTTGCCATGCCTCTTAACACATCACCAACAAAATCAATAGAAGCATAATTTTCAAGCCATTGCCCTTGCCACATTGCATTCATAAAATGCTGATACTCGACAGAATAAGCTGTAACATAAGGTTGGATAAGTGCTTTTGTTGTTTGATTAAATTCAGCGACACTACCCTGTAGTCCATAACTTACCCAATGTTTTGACAAAAAATGATCCCACACAATATCTAATGTAATGGAAGCAACACGTTGATGTGATTTTCGAAATAGCAGTTTGGCTTGCTTAACTTCAAATAGATTATCGGTCAAACTATCGATTTTACGATGTAGCATAATGCCATCAGCAATATCAGAATTATAAACGACATAAGGATCGCCTTTAATAAAATCCGCTACGGTATTACCAATTAACGAACTATCAGCTAATGTAGCCAAATGCAAATGAGCCAGAATATTCATAAAATAATAACAATCAATTATTCACGATGTTTAAATTCACCTTCAGCAAAACCTTCTCGCCAATAGCTAGTAATCTGGAAAGCATCTAACGACAAATGAATATATTTATCCTTAACCGCTTGACGAACAGATTGTGCCAGCGAACGCTCCATTCCCCCCCAAAACAACAGCTTATCGTGCCCTAATAAATCGGCATTCATTACCGCATCAACTAATTGGTAAGGATTACCTGCATTTTTCACAAACCAACGAACCTCAATATTTTTATTATCGGACAATGACACCATATCATTCTTATGATTAACCTCAATAAAAGCAAATGCTTTTTGCCTTTTAGGAAGATGTTCAAGTGTATAACAAATCGCTGGCACAGCCGAAACATCCCCCATTAATACCAAATAGTCATTAGTAAACTGCAACTTACTACCAATACTAATCAAACCAATCTGATCGCCAACTTTAGCTTTTTGAGACCACACCGAAGCCAATCCTGTATCATGAATAGCAAAATCAACAAAAAATTGACTAGTGACACTATCAAATTCACGCACACTATAGCTACGCACTAGCTGACGTAACTTATCATCAACGGCAATTTTATTATTATCATCAAGCTTAGGGAACGCAATTTTGCCAGTTAAAGGATCAGGAAAGAGTAGCTTTAAATGTGGACAAATCCATAATGGATTAACATCAAATGATTTATCGCTACTAAACTGCACACGAATAAAACTAGGTGATATTTTTTCAACCTTTAATACTGTTAATAATGAATTAACAATGGTTTTTTTCTTTATTTTATTTTTTTGTTTTTTTTCATCCATAGCAGTCAATCCTTACATTTTTAATAGTTAAAATCATCATACAACAAAAAATGTTAGGACAATGCTATTTTTACAATCGAAAAAATAGATAACTTGTTCCACCATCAAAAGTATGGAACAAGATTCAACAAACATCAATAAATAAACTTAAAACGCTAACGCCCCAAAAACGCCACACCAATCTTGATCAAACTTAGCAATTGCTGCATCAACTGCAGGATCTGAAATAAAAAGTTCTGCAACATCAACAGGTAACGTAATTGCCTTACACCCAGCAAGCATACAGTCTAACGCCTGTCGTGGTGTTCTAAAGCTAGCGGCTAACACCATTGACTGCGGGCAATGCAAATCTAACAATTTTTGCAGTTCGAGCACGGTATCTTTACTATTACCCCCTTGCGCATCAATACGATTAACATAAGGTGCAATATATTTAGCCCCAGCAAGCGCAGCTAAAAAACCTTGCCCTGCACCATAAACAGCCGTGCCTAATGTTGGAATTCCTTGCTGAGCTAGTTCTTTAATCGCAACTAAGCCTTCTGCTGTAACGGGGATTTTAGTAATAAGATTTGGTACCGATTTTCTTAATTGCTCTGATTCTTTAATCATTTCTTTTGCACAACTTGAAAGTACCTGTGCAAATAATAACTTATCAGGCCCTAAAATATATTGTAGTTCTGCCAATAATGTAAAAATGGAACGCCCTGATTTTGCCACAATACTCGGATTTGTTGTTACTCCTTTAATCGGCAATATCGGGGCTAATCGTTTAATTGCCGCAATATCGGCAGTGTCTAAATATAATTCCATAGTTAACTCCTATTGATAATAATTAATAACTAAACTACATCTGTAGTTGATAATCTAAATTTTCATCCTCCCTTTATAACTATATAACCATAACTTTCAATGAGTTGTTTAATATCTTCAACTTGTTCCATAGTTGGGATAGGGATATGTTTCATTTTGTAATTTTGATGAATAAGAGCATATTTAGGTTCACCAAATTTATGAAAAGGTAAAATATGGATCTGTTTAATTCGTTCAAACGCTTTTAAAAACGATAATATTTTTAAAACATTTTCTTTTAATAAAGTATATTGAGGAATTAATGGTAGCCTTGGTACTAAATTGATATTGAACTGATACAACTGTTTAAAATTATTTAAAACTCTTGGCAAATGAAGATTAAGTATTTGACTCGCTTTTTGTTGATCCATTATTTTAAAATCAAATAATACTTCATCGCACTGGCTTGCTACTGATAAAAAATCATTAAATCGAACATCACCAGCCGTTTCAATGGCAGTATTTATACCTAATTGTTTTAGTCTTGTAAGTAATTGTGTTGCAAATTTTGCTTGTAAAAGAACCTCGCCACCCGATAAAGTCACGCCGCCACCCGATGAGCGGAAAAACACTTCATCTTTTAAAATCTGCTTAATAAGTTCTTCTAAATCAATATCGTAACCAATCTTCTCTAACGCTCCACTAGGACATTCATTACTATCATAAGTACAAATATCACATTTAAGACATTTAGATTTTCGTTTGATGATCTGAATATTACGAGACATTGATTCAGGATTAGCACACCACGGACAACGATGCGGACAACCTTTAAAAAAGACCACTGTTCGAATACCATTACCATCATTTAAAGAATAGCGTTGAATATTAAATATTCTTGCAACACTATTGCCACTCACCGGAATAGTATCCGATGAGTGATGCGACTGAAGATGACTACTCAAATTTTTTGATAGATCATTACAATTGATGAGCAGTTCGGCGGATGATATCATCCTGAATCTCCTTAGATAATTCGACAAAAAAAGCACTATAACCAGCGACTCTAACAACTAATCCTGCATAATCTTGAGGTTTTATTTGTGCTGCTTTTAACGTCTCTGCATTAACAACATTAAACTGAACATGTTGTAACTTTAATTTGCTAAACGCATGCAAAAAGTTAGCTAATTTATGTAAACCATTTTCACCTTCTAAAGTGCTTGGTGTAAATTTAACGTTCAATAATGTTCCATTTGATAACAGATAATTATCTAATTTACTAACCGATTTTAATACCGCTGTTGGGCCATTCAAATCTTGACCCAACATGGGTGATAAACCGCCATCAGCAAGTTGTTCACCAGCATAACGACCATCTGGTGTTGCACCTACAACAGCGCCTAATGGTACATGAGCTGACACTGTATAAGAACCAGGTGTAAAAATGCCTCCTCTTGGGTTAGTATATTTTTCTACTTCTTTACAATATACGCGTAGCAATTCTGCACTAATATTATCGACGTCTTCAATATCATTACCATATTTACTAAAACGGTTAATTAAACGAGCTCTTATTTTTTGACCATCAGTACAATTAAAGTTATCTTTCAATACGGCTAATAATTCATTAAAAGACATTCTTTTTTCATCAAAAACCATACCTTTAAGTGCAAATAGTGAATCGCTTAGATTTGCAATACCAATACCTTGAACACCAGAAAAATTATAACGAGCTCCTCCTTCTGTAATATCTTTACCTTTTTCAATACAGTCTAAAACAAAGGAAGATAATAACGGTACTGGTGCCCAATTTCGATGGCCAAGATCACAAATATTGCTTCCTTCTACCATTAATTTGACATAATAACGGATATTTTCTTTGATTTGTTCAAACAAATTTTCATAAGTAACATGAGGATTATTTTCATTTTCAAATAACGTAATTTCCATTATTTTTAGCAAATTAAACATAGCTATATCATGTAAACCATACGTTTTACCTGGTATTGATAACTCAACACAACCCACAACGGAATAATCACGGGCATCTTCTAAAGCAACTCCCCGATTTAAAAAAGCGGGTATAATAACTTCATCATTAAAAATTTGTGGAATTCCAGTACCTAAACGAATGGTCTCAGCTGTTTTAATTAAAAATTGTCGATCAATTAACTCATTCACCCTTACTCCTAAATTAGGTTGAGGTAAACGAACCGCCTGATAAGCATCTAAACATAATGTTGATAACTCATTAACACAGCTATGCCCAATCTCATTTAAACCACCTAATAAAATGGTATAGCCTGATGGGAATCCCGCAAAATATCTAGCACTAGATGCTGAACGTAATAAAACAATATCATTACATTTAACCCAGAGTGATGTTAATAGTTCTTTTAAAAAAAGAGGATCCTCATTATTTGCTAACGATGCTTGGTAAAATGGCCACATATATTGATCAAAGCGACCTAATGAAATAGAACTCGCATTGGATTCATATTGCAAAATAATATTCATATACCAAAACAATTGGCATGCTTCATAAAAATTTGTTGGTTTGTGATAAGCAATATTTTGAGAGACAACGGCTATTTTATTTAACTCTCGTTGACGATTAACATCTTGACAGTTTTTTGCCATTTCATTAGCTAACTCAGCATAGCGTAAAATATGCAACTGTGCTCCCACTAAGACAATTTTTACTGCTTGATAAAAGTGATTTTCAGGATATTGATCAACTAATTGGTTCAATTCTACAATTAAATTATTTAAACCATTTTCAAGCAATCTTGGATAATCAATAATAATATGCCCTTGCCCTTTGTCAGTTTGATTAATACTAAAAATAGCCTTACGTTCAGCGTCTTTTACACTTTCTGGAATTTGCTCATTAATAAAGTCCTTCATGGAACGCTTTTCCCAGTAAGGATAAAGTACTGTACGATAAATATGTTTATCTTGATCAGAAATATAAAAACGATCTTGAGGTCGAGTTGAAAAATCATCCAATTCTTTTAACAACCAATAAGGATCCATCTCTGGTGAAACAATACCAGAACGAGGTTTGATAGTTCGATTTCCCGCAATAAGCTCACCATCTCGAATTGAAATATCAACTTTAGCCAAAATATTAGCTGTGGCTTTTGCTCGCCTAATAATTGTAGGTTCACCTTCCGTTTGTTTATGACTCTCAGTATAAAGTAACGCCCTTTCTAATGAGATTTCTCTCGTTTGTTTAAACAAATCTGCCTTTAATTTTTCAATACGAGTAACCATAACGTAACCTCATTATCAATAGGTTATAGCTTTTTCTTCCTATAACCATATTGCCTTAATATTGTTTATAACAAATAAATATTAATAACCGATATTATTTATTTAAATTTTCTTCTATTTTTTGTAAAATCAAATCTGCTTTTTTTACTGCATCACTAATTGCAATGCGTGCGACCGGTTTATTTTTAAAGCGTTCTTGATTTTTTATACCAATATCATTGGTGAGTATAATAAAATCCGCATTTGCAACATCTTCTGCTGTTAGCTCATTTTCAATCCCTATTGAACCTTGCGTTTCAACTTTACAAGACCACCCCTTTTCTTTCGCCGCTCGCTCTAAAGATTCTGCTGCCATATAAGTATGAGCAACTCCTGAAGGACAAGCTGTAACTGCAATAATATTTACCATTTTTTTCTCCTCTCGATCATAGAAATATGATTAACCAATATCAAATGAGATATCTAACTCGTCACCATTTGATTTGTCTTCAACTAATTTATTCTTTGAACGTATAAATCGTTTTAAAGATACGATTGTTAAAGCACATGCTAACGAACCAGCTACTATCGCTAAAATAAAGCTTAATTTCCCAGTTACGACGGGTAAAACAATTAAACCACCCCAACCGGCATAACATTCTGCCCCCAAGAATGCAGATATTGCGCCACCTACTGCTGAACCAAGCATGGTCGATGGAATAACTCTCAACGGATCTGCGGCAGCAAAAGGGATCGCACCTTCAGTCACACCAACTAATCCCATCACAATTGCCGCTTTACCTGCTTCTTTTTCTTCTATTGTAAATAGTTTTTTACCGATAATAGTTGCCAAACCAGTACCAATAGCTGGAACTGCAATACCAATAGCAGCAATAGCTACAATGGTATAAATACCCTCACCAACACAAATTAACATAAAAGCATAAGCGACTTTGTTAACTGGACCACCTAAATCGAACCCCAACATAATGCCAATAATTAATGCAAGCACAACAATACTGCCATCTTGCATTCCCCTTAGCCATGTTGTTAATGACGTTGTTAATAGACCTATTGGTTCCCCGAGAACCCACATCATGGCGCCAGCAGTAATAAAGGTGCCAATAATAGGAATAATAAAGATTGGCATAACTGAACGAAATATCGCTGGAACGCTAATTTTTTTAAGATAAAAAACAATAATTCCACCAACAAGACCTGCAATTAAAGCACCCAAAAACCCCGCACCAAAAGATGCACCTATCCAAGCACCAATAGCACATGGTGCTAATGCTGCTCTTTCTGAAATAGAATAACCAATATAAGCTGCTAAAAATGGAATCATTAACGTTAAACCGGCTTCACCTATTTGAAACAGCTTATTTAAAAAAGGGTCATTAATAGGATCAGGCACACCACCTTGCCCTAGTAACATGACAGAACCCGCAAGTAGAATACCGCCAGAAACAACAAACGGAATCATATGCGAAACCCCTGTCATTAAATGTTGACGGGTATTTTTCAATATTGAAATAAGATCTTTCATATTTTATACCTCCTTTTATGTATCATTTTTACTCTTATCATTTATTGTTTTTTATAGTAGAAAATGTTTCTTAATCACCACAGAGGAAAAACTTGTTATTTACTGGATTTTTGTACTCTCTATAAAAAAATGAGATCTATATCAAAAAATTTAATTATTTCTATAAATTTGTTGGTTAATAAAATGAGATAAAGATCACAAATTGATCTTTACATTACTTTTATCCAGTTATTATCAATTTTTTCATATAGTTTAATTCGAATTGTTATTTATGCTTTTAATTACTTTTTACTACATTAATAACTAAATATGACAAGAATTAATTAAGGAGAATTGATATGGCAAAAAAAATTGTATTTACTTGTATACTACCAAATGGTATACATGCTCGCCCTGCAAGTAATATTGAAAAAATCTGTAACGGATTCATTAGTACAATTCAATGGCATAATCTCCGTACAAATATTATCGTTGATGCTAAAAGCGTATTATCTTTGATTAGTACAAATACGTTATTAAATGATAAATGTCATTTATTGATCAATGGACAAGATGAAGAACAAGCTTATATACGATTAAACACATTTATTGAAAACGAATTACCTTTTTGTGATGAAGAATTAATCGCAAATAATGACGAAGAAATCACTCCACTACCACGATCTTTAAGCAATTTAAATCCTCATATTATTAGAGCAAAAGCGGTATGTGGTGGTATTGCTAGCGGAATTCTAAAACAAATTGATTATATCGACTTGAACAAACTTGACGCTTTCCTCCCAGCTGAATCAATAGAAAAGGAACAAAGTATTGCTAAAAATGCACTAACTAAATTACAAAAAATTATTTCATTGCAAATAGATTGTGCTTCAGAAACGTCAAAAGATATTTTGTCTGCTCATCTAGCTATTTTAGAAGATCCATCTTTTTATGAACAAATCGAACAACATATTGAACAAAATTTAACGGCAGGCGCTGCCATTATCAATACCGCAAAATTCTTTAGTGAGCAACTCATCAATTCTGGCAGTGAATATTTAAAAGAAAGGACACTTGATATTCGAGATGTTTGCTTACAACTATTGCAACAAATTTATGGCGAAAACAAATTTTCGACCCACCCTAAAATCACTGAACCAACGATTTACATAGCAGAAGAACTAACACCAAGCCAATTTTTAGAATTAGATAAAAAACACCTAAAAGGACTGTTATTGGCACAAGGGGGAACAACATCTCACACTGTGATTTTAGCACGATCATTTAACATTCCTACACTAGTTGGTGTCAATATCGATATACTAAAAAAACACATCGATCAGAAAGTGAAAGTTGATGGTGATTTAGGGCTTATTGCTTATAATTTATCACCAGAAGTACAACGTTATTACCAATTAGAATCTCATCTACATGCTCAATTAACCGAAAAACAAAAAACATTTATTAATACTCCAGGTGCAACTGTAGATGGTATAAAAATTGAAATCGCTGCAAATATTGCTCATTCAATCGAAGCACAATCTGCATTTAATAATGGTGCTCAATCAATTGGATTATTCCGTACTGAAATGCTGTATATGGATCGCCATCATGAACCATCAGAAGACGAGTTATATAATACCTTTTGTCAAGCAATCGAAGCAGCTAAACAGCGGACAATCATTATACGAACATTTGATATTGGTGGTGACAAACCAGTAAACTACCTCAACATTCCTCGTGAAAATAATCCTTTTTTAGGTTATCGTGCCGTTCGTATTTATCAGGAGTTTTTGACATTATTTAGAACACAATTAAGAGCAATTTTAAAAGCTTCTGCACATGGTAAATTAAAAATCATGATTCCAATGATCTCATCAATGGAAGAAGTATTATGGATAAAAGAAGAATTAGCCAATATAAAGCAGTCATTACGCAATGAAAAAATACCATTTGATGAAAAAATTCCTCTTGGCATAATGTTAGAAGTTCCTTCTATCATGTTTATCATTGATCAATGCTGTGAAGAAATTGATTTTTTCAGTATTGGGAGTAATGATTTAACACAATATTTATTAGCTGTTGATCGCGATAATGCAAAAGTCACCAAACATTACAACAGTCTGAATCCTGCCTTTTTAAGGGGATTAGATCATATTGTGAAAACCGTTCATCATTATGGGAAATGGGTAGGAATCTGTGGCGAATTTGCCAGCAAAGGATCAGTATTACCACTACTTGTTGGTCTAGGATTAGATGAACTTAGTATGAGTGCACCCAATATTCTTGCCACAAAAGCACGCCTAGCAAAATTAAGCCGTTCAGATTGCCGAATATTGTTAAATAAAGCAATGAACTGCCAAACATCACTTGAAGTTGAACATTTACTTGCTCAATTTCGTATGGAACAAGGTGATCTACCACTTATCACTTCAGAAACAATTACGATTGAGCCCGATTGGTTAAGTAAAGAAGAAGTGATTAAAGGCATGACCGATAACCTGTTAATTGCGGCAAGATGTCGTTACCCACAAAAATTAGCCGAAGATATTTGGTTACGCGAAGATGTATTTTCGACAGCATTAGGATTTGGTTTTGCTATTCCACATACAAAATCAGAACATATTGAACAATCAACAATTAGTGTCACAAAATTGCCTTGCCCCATCACATGGGGAGATGAAGAAGTCAGTTTTGTCATCATGTTGACTTTAAACAAACATACCGCGGGCGATCAGCATATGCGAATCTTTTCAAAATTAGCTAGACGCATTATGCATGAAGAATTTAGAACTTCGTTAGTAAATAGTTCAACTGCAGCAGAAATTGAAACTATTCTTAAACAAGAGTTAGAAATTTAGCCTTAAAAAACAACAAAACTCCGTCAGTGGACATTGCTGGCGGAACAATACTAAATCTTTAAAACCAATAACATATTAAAGCTTGATACATGTCCCATAAGGTGCTTTAGCCACTCGTTTTATAGAGTCTAATAGCTCACTATTATCAATTAAAAAACGGCTAATATCCATTTCAATGCATCGACACATAGTAAATCTATCTCTATTTTTAATATTAACGTTACTGATAATAATCACTAAGTCAGCGTGTTGAATATTATCAGATGTAATCTCATTATCTATACCTAATGCGCCTTGGGTTTCTATTTTTATAGTCCAATTTTTTTGTTTAGCAAGCCTTGCCAAACGTTCGGCAGCCATATAAGTATGCGCAACACCGCTAATACATGCCGTAATAGCAACGACATTTAATTTTACCATTCACGAAACCCTTTATTGAACATAAAAGGCTATTATTGTGAATTAAAAAATCTAATGCAATATCTAATTGTAATTTAAAAAATAATCTCGATAAAATAGCGTTACCATTATTCCTTTGTGACAACTCATAAGCGCTAGTATATAATATATTATTAATTGATAAATCAAAGAGATATAAAAAGTGGAAATATCAATTGAAGAAGTGTTAAAACAATTTATCAATAATGATAAAAATAATAACCACATCTATTTTGCCAACAACAGCACTAATGCCCCTTTGCTTGCCTACCAAGTCAACTTCCCTAGAATTGAAATCATATTGGAAGGAAAACAACAAATGCAATGGGAAGATAATGAAGGAAAAGTGATTGAAAAAACTTTAACTGCTAATGATCTATTGTATATTTCTGCTCAAAGTTGGAACAAACCTATTTGGACAACACCTACTACATTATTAAGTATTTTATTTGGGAAACAACAAATCGGAATCAGTTTATTGCATTGGGATGGTACTCAGTTAATACCCTGTGGTCAAGTTAACAAACCTAGGCGAGGACCAAGAGTAGGGACATTTATCATTCAAGCGCTAACAGAAATAACTTGGCAAAATCAATCGCTTGAACAAAACAAAACGGTATACTTTTTGATTCAAAGCTTATTAAGTAATACACTTGACTTACTCAATGTTGATATTGAAACATCATCCAAAACGGCAAGCCTATTTGTAGCTATTCGCCAATACATAGACACTCACTTTCGTGAAGATATTACACGCGACTTTTTGGCTAACATGTTTTACATTTCGCCCAATTACTTATCGCATCTGTTTCAACGCGAAGGCAAAATAGGACTAAACGAATACCTAAACCACATCCGCTTAGAATATGCAAAATCGTTATTGAAAGATTATGATCTAAATGTAAAAGAAGTTGCGATAACATCGGGGTTTAAAGACAGTAATTATTTTTGTCGGATTTTCAAAAAAAAGACAGAACGAACACCCACTGAATATCGACGTCAGTATCACAGCAAACTTATACTAAAATAGTAACTTACAATAATAATTATTATCTCCAATTAACACAAAAATCTAAAGAAAAACCAAGCGTATTATTAATATACACTTGGTTTATTAAGAGGTTCTAACCAAAATCAATCTAACTTAGGATGCTGATCCACCAAATCTTGGCGCTGTTTTTGTAAAGTATCGATCTGCTGCTGGATATCTTCCACTTTTTGCTCTATCGAATCGAAGTGATCCGATAAAATCTCTTTGGCTTCTGAGCGATCCGATGCGGCAGGTGTTGCACCTCGAAGCGGTTTATTGGCGGTTTCTTTCATTTTTAAACCTGTCACCAACCCAACTAACGCAACTACCATTAAATAATAGGCTGGCATATATAAATCACCACTCGCTTCAACCAACCAAGCGGCAACGGTTGGTGTTGCCCCAGCAATAAGTACCGAAATATTAAAGGATATAGCCAAAGCACTGTAACGAATACTTGTTGGGAAAATAGCAGGTAAAATAGAGGCCATTACTCCTGTAAAACAGTTAAGTAGCACAGCTAAAATCAATAAACCAATAAAAATAAGTCCAATAACATCACTGTTAATCATCATAAACGCAGGATAAGCAAGAATCAGTAACCCTAAACTCCCCCCAACAATAAAAGGCCTGCGTCCAATTTTATCACTAATCAAACCAATCATAGGTTGTACAAATAACATTCCGATCATAATAGCGATAATAATCAACACACCATGATCAGCACGATAATTTAAGTTATGCGATAAATAACTTGGCATGTAAGTAAGCAACATATAATAAGTGACATTGGTAATAATCACCAATCCAACACAAACTAACAAACTCTTCCAATATTGAGTGAAAATCGTTTTAAAAGTCATTTGAGGAGGATTTGCGGTATTTGTATTTTCATTATTTTCCATCTCATCGGTATGTTGCTGAAATGCGGGGGTTTCTTCTAATGCGTGGCGTAAATACAAACCAATCAATCCCAATGGCAAGGCAAACAAAAATGGAATTCGCCAGCCCCAATCTTGGAATTTCACTTCGCCAAGAATGCTTGATAATAGTACGACCAAGCCAGCACCAACTAAAAACCCAGCAATCGAACCAAAGTCCAACCAACTCCCCATAAATCCACGCTTACGATCTGGCGAGTATTCTGCAACAAAAATTGCCGCACCTGAATATTCACCGCCTATCGAAAACCCTTGAGCTAATTTTGCGAGTAATAATAAAAGCGGTGCAAAAATACCAATGGTGGCATAAGAAGGAATAAGCCCAATACAAAATGTACTGAGTGACATAATAATAATAGTGACAGAAAGAATTTTTTGGCGCCCCAACTTATCACCAAGCACACCAAAAACTAAACCGCCTAATGGACGCACTAAAAAAGGAACCGAAAAAGTCGCTAAAGCAGCCACAACTTGAATACTTGGCGACGCATCAGGAAAAAACACCTGTCCTAAAACATACGCCAAAAACCCATAAACCCCAAAATCAAACCACTCCATCGCATTGCCCAGTGCTGCTGCAATAATTGCCTTTCTTAATTTGTTATCATCAATAATGGTAATATCATTAATATTTAATGGCTTCCTTTTAAATCTTATTGCTTTTTTCATAACATACCGCCTATTTTAATTTAGACAAAGAAAAGGAATAACGAAGTAACACCATTGATATCATTGTGTAATACAAAATGAACATCATTGATATTACAAAAAATACGCTAAAACAGTTAATAAAGATTGATGCAAAATCCAATAAAACAAAAAAGAGGAAAATAAAAAGCAAAAACAGGTAAGTAATTTCGACTAGCTATATTGCGACTTGATAACAGTAAAACAATTCCTTTTCACAAAAATTGTCCATCAAGTATAACAAAATATCCCATTTTGTAAAATGCAACCACTACACACCCTCATTTTGCTTTTGCTAAATGTAATTATGAACCATCGTTTTTTTTCGAACAAAGGTAAATACCAATCACAATAAACAATGTACTGATAATATGAAAGTTGGCAATTTCGGTGTGCAAAAATAGAATACTAAAAACACCGCCAGATAAAGGAATAATGTGAGTATAGATCTGCCCACGGTTTGCGCCAATTTCAGCAATCCCCCTATTCCAAAACAAGTAAGATAGCCAAGAAGCAAAAATAGCAATATACAATATACCAAGCAAGAAACTGCTATCAGTATAATGCGCTAAATTTTCAACAGGATAAAAATAAAAATACACTAAAGCAATAGGCAATAACATCAAAGAGCCTAACACGGCACTGACGGTAACAAAAGCATTACCTGCAATCGACTTATCTTTTAAACGTAAAAAGGCACTATAACATGCCCAACTCATTGCCGAAGCCATTGCCCACAGATCACCTTTATTAATATGACTCAATGAATTTAAATTGGTTAGATTACCTTGTAAAATCAAATAAATCACACCCATGGTACTAAACAACACACCTAAGATATTATTTTTTGAAATTGAATCATTAAATAATAATTTATTCATCACCAAAACCATACCTGGCGTTGCCGAAAGATAAATTGATGCATTAAGCGACGAAGTATATTGCAATCCAACATAAAGCGTTAAAGGAAACAAGATCTGACCAAAAATTGCCAATAAACAAATCGGACCAATCGACTTTTTAATTTTAGAAAGATCATTACGTACTTGATGATGATACAATCCTAATAACAACACAGCAGTAATAACCCAACGCCCTTCAGATATAACAATGGGATCGGCTTGCGTTACCAAAACACGCCCAACAACATAATTTCCGCCCCAAAAACAAGCAGCTAAAGTCAGCAATAGATACGGCATATAATACCCTGATATCAGAATGAAGATACGATGGAATTTAGCCACATTATATACCTAAATTAATGCAAAAGAATAACCCCTTTCATTACATTTTTTACCTACTACTATCATTTTGCTCATTATTATTTTTCCAAATCACAACGATAGCATTGACTTAATCTAGTATCCTTAATCATTATCCATTAAAATAACAAAATCAAAACTGACAAGGTACTCCTTATGCGTTGGAAAGACCAAAGAGAGAGCGACAACATCGAAGATCGCCGCTCACAATCAAGCAGTGGAATGGGAACCGTAATCCCTATTAAAGGCAAAGGCAAAATTGCTTTATTTATTGTGGTGTTAGTGGCAGGTTATTATGGTGTTGATTTAACGGGATTACTCGGTTCCGACCTAACAACCCCAGACAGCACACAACAAACCTCCTCGGAATATACCGCAGATGACCGCGAAGCGGCCAAATTCACCTCGATCATTTTAGCCAGTACCGAAGATTACTGGAGCGAACAATTCCAACGCCTAGGCAAAACTTATGTTCCACCTAAATTGGTGCTATATACTCGTGCAACCCAAACATCGTGTGGTACTGGTCAAGCAATGATGGGACCATTTTATTGTAATATTGATAAAACGGTATATTTAGACCTTTCCTTTTATCAAGAAATGAAACAACGCCTTGGCGGTGGGGGGGATTTTGCACAAGGTTATGTTATCGCCCACGAAGTGGGACACCATGTACAGAATTTACTTGGAACATTTAACCAAGTCGAACAACTAACACAAGGACAATCAAACACCACCAAAAACCAAATATCGGTAAAATTAGAATTACAAGCAGACTGTTATGCGGGTATGTGGGGTAATGCAATGCAAAAACAGAACATCCTTGAAGTGGGCGATATAGAACAAGCACTAAAAACGGCACAAGCCATTGGCGACGACCGATTACAACAACAAAGTAGTGGTTATGTTATGCCAGACAGCTTTACCCATGGTTCATCAAAACAGCGTTATACATGGTTTAAAAAAGGATTTGATAACGGTTCGCTTAGTCAGTGCAATACCTTTGCCGAATAATTTGCTGAATAAAAAGTAAAAACGTTAATAATTGTCTTCCTTAATTAGGAAGACAATTTACCAACCACCGTCATCAACTTTTATCATTCACCAAAGCACAAAACAGCAATGAAATGGCCACCATCGCAAATGCAATCCAATAAATAACCTCATGCCCATAAGACTCAGAAACAAAGCCTTGAATTACACCTGCCAAAATCACACTACAAATAATACCATTATTAAATAAGGTAGAGGCGACTCCCATTCTTGTTGGTAGCAGATCTTGAAAATAAATAATACCAATGTTTGCCACAATACCAATAAAAAGCGCATTAAAAAGTTGCAAAGCAAATAAAGCAAATTTATTAGTTAATAAAATCATACCGATATAAAATAACAAACCACAAACAATGGCGATAAAAAATAAATTTCTTTTGCCCAATTTGGGGACTAAATAGCCTGCAATCAACATAACAGGAATTTCAATACCTGCCGCTAACCCCATTAATTGCCCAGGTAATGAATTTGATAAATGTAATACAGAATCCACATAAAGTGGCATATCGATGATATACATCATATTGGCTGTCCACATAAACACAGTAGAAAGCAATAAACAAACTACATTTCTATTTTTAAATAGCGGTTGTTCGGTTGATTTTATATCAATCGAATTATCAAGTTGTGAGGTTGGATTTTTTTCAACCGATGGTAAAAAAAATGCAACAAACAACATTGCCACAACAAACATAGACATGGCACTTAAATACATGGCAGTAAAACCATAATGAACGGCTAAACCAAATGAAAGTGGCGGTCCAATCACCCACGCCAAAGAAAGCTGTGCACGAATTAACGAATTAAACGCCACCACATTGCGCCCTGTTTTTACCGCATATTCACGCGCAAGAGCAAAAACTTGAGGCATTGCCGCCGATGATAAAGCCGCGAATAAAACACCCAGTGTAATCAAAACAAAATAGTGCCGAGAAAAGGCAAATATCACACTATTAGCAACGCCCATTAAACAACAAAATATAACAATATGTCGCCTATCGCCTTTTTTGTCTGAATATTTAGCTAACAAAAAGCTACCAATAATACTTGCTAACGCATTCACCGAAAAAAACAACCCCACCAAACGGGGATTAACATTTACTTCAAACGATAAAAAACGGCTTAACGTAGGCGATTGCAACGCCCCTGCAATACCGACAATAAACGTAGTGGCTAAAAAAGCAATAAAAATAACGCTCTGTTTTTGACGAAACGAAGATATCTTAGTCATAACAATACATAGTAGAGGGATTTGTGCCGATTATATACTTAAAATTGGCATAAAAGTAATAAAATTCAAAGGGAAGTGAGCTAGGGGGAAGAGTGCTGTTTTTTATCAAAAAAACAGCCAATAAAAACTTCAATAAAATCAATACCTTTTCTGACTTATTTTTGTGAAAAATAATGTCCTTCGCCTACACGGCGTTAAAGCTATCAACGAAGCAACAAAATGCAGACGCCTATTTCTAAACCACCTACACGGCGTTAAAGATTATCGAAAAAGAAATTTTGGGCGATACGATTTTCTAAACCACCTACACGGCGTTAAAGTCACAAAAACACATCAACGAAATCAAAGCTCATTTCTAAACCACCTACACGGCGTTAAAGATAAGAAAATTAAATTGATAGTTGTTAGTGATTTTCTAAACCACCTACACGGCGTTAAAGTTAATGGCTATTATTTTTATTCTGATTCGTTCTTTCTAAACCACCTACACGGCGTTAAAGGTTTCATTAATGAATGGACAACAAACCAAGATTTTCTAAACCACCTACACGGCGTTAAAGTGTTGATCTAGCAAATGCTTTACTATCAGATCTTTCTAAACCACCTACACGGCGTTAAAGAAAAAAGGATCTTTGGATTTTGTGATTGTGTTTTTCTAAACCACCTACACGGCGTTAAAGTAGAACTTAAGATTCGATAAATCTTGTTGTATAAAGATAAACGACAATTTTAGCTTTGAAAACCCTTTTTTTGAGATATTTTTTAATATGTTGATTTTATTGCGTTTTAAGTTATCGTTAAAAAAAGGGTTTGTGGGGGTTTGTATTCAGAAAATACCTAAAAAATAAATCACATAAAATCAATATTTTTTGTAAACACTTTTTATTTGTAAATGTGATTAGTTGTTTGACGTGGATAGCGCTGTTGTGGCAATTTAGAAAATCGCTGACAGTCATAGCTAAAGCACCGCAAACTTTAACTCCGTGTAGGTGATTTAACAAAACAACGCAATTCTAAGGTAATGCCCCAACTTATGCTAGGGCTTTATTCTTTACTATATTAACCTCTATTTGCACCATAACTACCACCACGCCCTTAGGATTAAGAACTAAACGCTAAAAACTAAGGTGTAGTGCAAACAGCATATCCGCTGCTAGAAGTGCTGAGGCTACTGACTTGACCGAAACTCGAGTAGACACTGAACTGGTCGCTACCTGATGCGTCGCTTGTCCAGTAGTTGTTGCCAACGAAGCCTGCATCAGCATAAACGTAGAAGTGCATGCCTCCCCACTCAGTGAAAAAGCCTGCCCCTATGTGACGCTTGTAAACATTATCACTAGACGACGGCGTAGCACCAACTGCACCTTGACAATCACTTTCAGACATCCAACCAGAGCAAACTGCATTAGTTAAATCCTTTACCTTAGCAAGGCGATACCCCAAACTATTACACCATGCTAATTGATCACTATAACGTTTATCTTGATCACCCCGATTGACGAACCACTGCTTTAACACAAAGCCATATTTCACGACAACATTACCACTACTATCTCTTCCCTCCAACTCAAACGTCTGTGGCAAAGTCGGCACTGTAAGTGAACTAGGATTACTTGATTGTATTTGAGTATTATCCGCCCTTGGACCGGTTAACTTAACACGTGTTACCTGTTTCCCCCTACCAATATCAATCCACCCCTCAGAAGCCATTACTATCGTTGCTGTGGCCGTTACTCCTCCATGAGAAACAGGAGACCAAGTTAACTGACTTGCATCTACCCCAACAATATCCAAATCAAAATATAAACTATCAGCTCCTGTCGACGGAAAATTAAGATTGTAAGAAGAAGGATTTGTAGACTGAACTAAAAAACCCTTATATGGATTCCATATGTTAGATGGGCCTGCAAACTGGCCTGAACCTTCCTTTAGAAACGGTCTGACCGAACAAATACTTACATCGGCATTCGGGTTAATATAATAATCCACTGAAGATTCACTAAAAGTACTACTTCTTGGAACGCCATACTGTGTTGTTAAAGTTCCATTTGTACTTTCTAAGCTTATCCGATAGGGCGCATTACATATACTTAATGCATCATCGCGATTAACGGTATTACTATCTTTATCGTTAAACGATACCGATATACTCCCCGTTATTGTAACACCATTTACCCCCTGTCCGTCACCATCATCATCCCCCCAATTGCTTGGTATAATTAAGTCATTTAAATTGATTGAATTTTTTGATGGTGGTACCACCATGCTGATATCACCTAAAGTATTTTTGATATTAGATAACCTTATTGGATTTAAGAAACTTGAAGTGTTGGTCGATGGGGTAAGTTTTGTACCATCAGGCAATATAATAAATAATAGCTCGTCAACATTGGTTGACTTGGTTATACCACCATCAAATGTTAAATACGGCGCACTGCCATGTATAACCTGTGAAGTCTGTGCCGACAACGCTTGCGTTCCTTGCGTATATGACAATAAAAGCAGTGGCGCAAAGACCAAGGCAGATTTAGGTAAGTTAGACAATCTAGATAAGAAAGGCAAAAACCTCAATCTTCGTAATAAATCTAGTGATAGATTCGGCAATTTTACGAAATTTGATGATAAAAATAAGAATTGAGACTGTTTTTGATTACAGTGATATTGAAAAAGATTTAGAGTACAGGGCTGCCAATACCTATTATCATGATGGAGCATAATATTTCACCTTTAAAATAACTTATTGTTTTATTTGTTTTTTCATATTTCACGCTCGTTTTATGAGCTTTTTTAAAAGAGCATTAAGCATAACTTGTTAATAATTAAATAACTAGTTTTTTTAAAAGAATTGTAAAATTTTATTAATTTTTGGGCGTATTGTTTGGATAATTAGCCTTTTGAACAGAAGTTTTTGGGTAAAATAAACCAAAAAACTCAAATAAAATCAATACCTTTCTTGAACCTTTTTTGTACATATTTATATAAAATAGCTCTGTTTAGCGACGGGCTTTGTTATTTGTTTACATCAACCACATAACGGCCTTTTATTTGCCCTGCAATCATGTTGTTTGCGACTTCAACACATTCATTTAGAGTAACTGTTTGACCAATATTTGCTAAAATTTGCGCATCAAGCTGTTGGGATAATAACTGCCATGCTGACACACGTTTATCATAGCTTGCCATGACGCTATCCACGCCTGCCAAAGTTACTCCTCGTAAAATAAATGGCGCAACTGTTGCTGGTAAGTCCATTCCTTGAGCAAGTCCACAACAAGCGACAATACCGCCATATTGAGTTTGAGCGCAAGCATTGGCTAAAGTGTGCGAACCAACCGCATCAACAACCGCTGACCACTGTTCTTTTTGTAATGGTTTGCCTGCTTCTTTTAACGTTTGGCTATCAATAACATTAACTGCACCGAGTTTTTGTAGATAATGTGCTTCATCGATTTTACTAGTCGATGCTGTAACTTGATAACCTAATCTGGCCAGTAAGCTGATCGCAACCGATCCCACTCCCCCACTTGCTCCAGTCACAAGCACCATGCCATGGTGGGGTTTTATGCCAAAATCGACAATTCGCTCAACACATAACGCAGCTGTATAACCTGCTGTGCCAATGACCATGGCTTGATAAGGCGTTAGATTGTTAGGTAGTGGAATCAGCCAATCCGATTTTAAATAGGCATATTGTGACAAACATCCCCAATGCGTTTCACCACAGCCCCAACCGTTTAAAATCACCTGTTCACCTTTTTGGTAACGCCCACTAGCACATTCAACCACACACCCAACACCATCAATCCCCGGCACCATTGGCCATTGCCTAACTACAGGGCTTTTGTTGGTTAAGGCTAGTGCATCTTTATAGTTGATGCTTGAATAAGCAACCTGAATTAACGTGTCACCTTGTTGCGCTAAGAGTTGTTGTTTACTGACGCTTTTTAGCGAGCTCACAAAACCCGTTGTGGCTTCTTTTTCGAGGAGAATGGCATTAAATGACATGGCTATTCCTTATTAGATTGAAGATTAAATATTAAAATAGTGATAAAGATGAATAACAAAAAGCGGTGTAACCTGACACCGCTAATTTTAAATTTGGATTACATCACATTGTATCAAATAAGTCTCTCTACTTTAATATGTAACTAACTAGTTATTTTTTTATTTTGTGCCGCCGACGAAACCGCACCAATAAACACCACATCGCTTGACGAGTTTAATGCGGTTTCAACCGAATCTTGAATTACACCAATGGCAATACCAATCCCAATGACTTTAGCGGAAATTTCGTTCGGTATACCAAACATACTGCAGGCAACAGGAATAAGCAATAACGATCCACCTGCAATACCCGATGCACCGCAAGCACATACCGAGGTCACAATACATAGTAATACCGCAGAATAGATATCAACATGTATACCCGCACTAGCTGGCATTGAATTCACTGTTGCTAGTGTTAACACCGTAATGGTAACAGCTGCACCCGACATATTAATTGCCGCCCCAAGTGGCACAGCAACGGTATAGGTATCTTCATCCATATTATATTTTTTACAGATTTCAATATTAACGGGAATATTCGCCGCAGAACTACGTGTAAAAAAAGCTGGGATCGCACTTTCTTTTAAAGCGGTAAATACAAGTGGATATGGATTCTTCCGCATAACGAGATAAGCAAGCAATGGATTAATAACCAATGCAACAATCGCCATGCAAGAAACTAATACAACTAATAAGTGCGCATATTTGTAGAGTTCATTAAACCCTGTTTCGGCTAATGTTGAAGCAACAAGCCCAAAGACGCCTAAAGGCGCAAATCGAATAATAATTCTGACAATAAACGAAATAGCATAAGACAAATCATTCATCATCGTTTTAGTGGTTTGACTGCTATGTCTTAAAGCTAAGCCAATACCAACTCCCCATACAATAAGGCCAATATAATTTGCATTAATCAGTGCATTAATTGGATTGTCAATCATTTTACCTAATAAGGTTTTTAATACTTCGGTAATGCCATTAGGTGGCGTTAGTTCAAGGTTCTTTAGTGTATCACCAAATGAAATCTGTGACGGGAATAAAAAACTAGCAACCGTGGCTAATAATGCGGCTAACATCATACCAACAAGATAAAGAACAATTAATGACCTCATATTCGCTTGTTTACCGTGTTGGTGATTCGATATCGAAGCAATAACTAAAATAAGCACAAGAATAGGGGCAACTGATTTTAAGGCATTAATAAAAAGATCGCCTAATAATGACATATTTAGCGCCGTATTTTTAGATACAGCAGCTAGTGTAACGCCAAATATTAACCCCAATAAAATCTGTGGAATCAACCCGACTTTAAAATAAAATCGAACTAGAGGATGAGATGAGTGTGCCATGCTACTTTCCTGTTTATTAAAGACAAGCCCAAGACCTTAACATATTTGAATAGTAAATTTATATAAAAAAATCATAATAATAATCTTTTTTTATATATTACTTCAAGTAATTACTAAGTTTTATTATTCATTAAAAACAGTCTTAGCTTAAGCATCATTTACTATCAAAAAATAGCTAAACATAAACAAAAAAACTAGTATTATCATTTTATATAATACTAGTTTAGCTATAGATATACCCCAATTGGGATTAATTGAAGCTAATCAGGGGCTAGTTAATTTCAGCAACAGCATCGCCTGCATTCACATAATCACCTTCTTGAACCGTTTTGGTTACTGTGCCACTGCGATGTGCAATAATTTGTACTTCCATTTTCATGGCTTCCATAATGCCAATGGCATCACCTTCGTTTACATTTTGCTTATCATCAATAAGCCATTTGAAAAGGTTGCCAGATACAGGCGATGGTACAATCGAATCGGATAGTACGTCATTAGCAGAAGTTGAAGTCGATGAGGTAACGTTTGCTTCGGTTTGCATAGCCAATCCAGCAAATAGGTTTGCAGGTAAGCCCAGTTTACAGCGTTTGCCGTCAATTTCGATAACGGTTTTTATTAATGCTTCTTCTTTGGGGGGAATTTGCCTTTTTGCGGGTGTGATTGTGGCATTTAATTCAGTTTCGATCCAACGAGTATGTACATTAAAATCATCACAAAAATCAGGATGTTCAATCACAGCACGATCAAATGGTAAAACACTTGCCACCCCTTCAATTGTAAATTCTGCTAACGCTCGGCGAGCCCTAGCAATGGCTTGTTGTCGATTATGACCAACCACAATCAATTTTGCCATTAGTGAATCAAACGTGGCAGGAATCGTTGAGCCCACCGTGACGCCACTGTCTACACGAACACCAACACCTAATGGCACATCAAAGC
This sequence comes from Gilliamella sp. Pas-s27, assembly GCF_009795865.1. NCBI lineage: Bacteria > Pseudomonadati > Pseudomonadota > Gammaproteobacteria > Orbales > Orbaceae > Gilliamella > Gilliamella sp. Pas-s27. The sequence goes on along the minus strand of NZ_WTEW01000004.1, from coordinate 37,326 downwards.
GCGTAATGGTGCCTGCCGCAGGTAAAAAACCATTAGCGGCATCTTCGGCATTGATACGAAACTCAATAGCATGGGCTTTAGGTTTTGGCGTTTCATTAATGCTTAATGGCAAACCTTGAGCAATACGCAGTTGTTCAACAACAAGATCAATGCCTGTTGTTTCTTCTGTTACGGGATGTTCTACTTGTAACCGTGTGTTGACTTCTAAAAACGATAATTTACCATCTTGGCTGAGTAAAAATTCAACCGTCCCGACACCAACATAATTTGCTTTAGCACAAATGGCTATTGATGCTTGGGTTATTTGTTCGGTTAATTGTTCGCTAATAAAAGGAGCGGGCGATTCTTCAATTAATTTTTGATTACGTCGTTGCAGTGAGCAATCGCGTGTACCAACCACAACAATATGCCCTAATTTGTCGGCAATAATTTGTGCTTCGACATGTCTAGGGTTATGTAAGAATTGTTCTAAAAAGCACTCTCCACGCCCAAAAGCAGCAGTTGCTTCACGCACGGCGGAATGGTAAAGCTCTTCCACTTCGTCTATTTGCCAAGCAACTTTTAAGCCTCGACCACCGCCACCAAATGCAGCTTTTATAGCAATAGGCAAGCCATGGGCATGAGCAAATTCGACGGCTTCTTTAGCATTTTTAGCAGGTTCTTTTGTTCCTACAACCAAAGGGGCACCTACCTGTAATGCAAGCTGCCTTGCTTTGACTTTATCGCCTAATATTTCGATCGTTTCGGGGTTGGGACCAACCCAAATTAACCCTGCATCTTGCACCGATTTTGCAAATTCAACACGTTCAGATAAAAAACCATAACCAGGGTGAACCATCGTTGCTCCTGATTTTTTAGCTATAGCGATAATTTTATCAATATCTAAATACGTTTCACTTGGTATATTACCTGCTAGTCCATAAGCTTCATCGGCCATTTGTACGTGAAGTGCGTTAATATCGGCATCAGCATAAATCGCAATAGACAAAAAACCCATATCACGACAGGCACGCACAATGCGTACGGCAATTTCGCCACGGTTAGCAATTAATACTTTATGCGTTATTGTTTGATTATTTTTAGACATGATCAACATCACTCCCTTAAAATTCTTTAAATATCCCTATCGGATTAAATTTTATTTTGGCATTGACTGGAATTTGACCTGCCAAATCTAAATGATAATTACAGACTGCACCAATAACAGGATAACCACCCGTTAAAGGATGATCATTCAAAAATAACACAGGTTGTCCATTAGCTGGAATTTGAATTGCTCCAATGCAAGTCCCTTCACTTGGTAATTCTTGGTGTTTTTCACGAGTTAATGGTTGTTCACCAGATAAGCGTAATCCAATACGATTAGACGCTGGCGTTACTTGCCATAACTGTGAAGTAAGAAGTTCTATCGCTTGCTGAGTAAACCAATCGGTACGCGGTCCAAGCACAATATCTAAGACGACCACATCTTGGCTAGTTGGGTAATTGATAGTAGGGGTTTCGGTTAATAAAACTGGTTTTAATGTGTTTGTTTGCTTTATTGCCAATGTTTGCCCTGCTTTTAGTGGCAATGGACCTACTTGTGCAAGCGTATCAAACGCACAACTGGTTAAAATTGGCGATACTTGAAAACCACCACGCACCGCTAAATAACTACGAGTGCCACATTTTACATTACTTAAGCGGATAATATCGCCTACTTCTAATTGAATTGGCTGATACATGGGCGAAGTATAGGTTTCGCCTTGGGCGGTGGTGATGGTGATATCACATACAGCTCCTGTTATTGTAACTAGCATTGAACGGTTTATTTGTGCGCTAAAACCACCTTGAGTAATTTCTAACGCCGGTTCATTAATTGAATTACCTAATATACGGTTAGCGCTGTGTAATGCGCTTTTATCCATCGCTCCCGATTCAGAAATACCTAACGCTGCCTGACCAATTCGACCATTGTCTTGGAACAATGTTTGTAGTCCTGTCGTTAATACGTTTATATCTTGTTGCGGCTCAACAGTGTTATCTTGTTTTTTAGAAACTGATAAATGAGCAGGTAAATGATAAGTTGTTTTCGATTGGCTCATATCAATAAAATGAACCCGAGTGCCGGGTTTGAACAGCGCTGGCTCATCACGATAGATGTCCCAAACGGCGGTATCGGTAATACCAATAAGTTGCCAACCACCAGGGCTTGATTGTGGGTAAACACTACTAAATTCCCCTGCTAAAGCAACCGATCCTGCTGGAATGCGAACGCGTGGAGATTGTCGGCGTGGTACATTAAGTTGAACCGTTTTGGATACCATATAAGCAAACCCCGGAGCAAAGCCACAAAAAGCCACTTGATATTCGTTATTGGTGTGCCTTGCAATCACTTCGGCAACTGTTATGCCAAGATAATCTGCCACTTGAGGTAAATCTTCGCCATTATAGCGAACCGGTATTGTTACCAATTCGCCAGATTGCATAACGTTTGCCGAAATATCTAATTGAGCAATTTGCTTTGCAAGTATATTAGCATTGGTCACAATGGGGTTATAACGGATTAATAGGGTTCGTGCCGCTGGGATTATTTCATTGATATGCCACTCAGCAATAACACCTTGAAGCACATCTGTAAGCGCCATGGTTTGCTCAAGGCTGTTTAATTCTACGATAAACGCATCGATATTAACGGGTAAAAATCGCATTAAGTACCTCGAAATATGATCAATATCCAATCACTAACAACACATATTTTATATTGTTTTGTTTAATCATATTTTTATTTTTTTATTAATTTAATTAATTTTTTTCAAAATATTAACTAATTTAGTTATTATTACTTTTAGTAAACAAGGCAATATGAATGCCATTTTGTTGTAGTTTTTGTCGAACTTTTTGTGCCATTGCTAAAGCACCAGCGCTATCGCCATGGACACAAATTGATTCTGCCTCAATACGCACAAATTGCCCTTCGATAGACATCACGCCACCGTCATTAACTAATTGCAACATTCGCTCGGCAACCAAATCAGGATCGTGCAATACAGCACCAGCTTCTTTACGCGAAACTAATGTGCCATCGGCATGATATGCTCTATCAGCAAACGCTTCGGCAACGACGCTCAAGCCACTTTCTTTAGCCCATTCAATCAATTTTGAGCCTGCAAGAGCAACCAAAGTCAATGTGGAATCAACCGCACAAAGCGCATCGATCACCGCCATTGCCTGACGTTTATCATGCGCAATGGTGTTATATAATGCACCATGTGGCTTAACATAACTTACTTTGGTGCCGATTGATGTGGCTAATCCTTTAAGTGCGCCAATTTGATAAATCACATCAGCGGTTAATTCATCAGTTGCTATATCCATATTACGGCGACCAAACCCCACTAAATCAGGGTAGCCAACATGAGCACCCACTTCCACATTATTGGCTTTGGCCGCTTTCAATGTTTTTAAAATACCTGCTGGTGAACCTGCATGAAATCCGCAAGCGACATTAGCACTGCTAACAACTTTTAGCATTGCCTCGTCATTACCCATTTGCCATTGACCAAAGCTTTCGCCAAGGTCACTGTTTAAATCAATACATTTGGTGATTGTCATATTGTCCTCTATTTTAAATAGTTAAAAATAGTCGCAACCGACATTATGCCCATATACCAAGTAATTGCGCACACAACGACACCTGAAAGTAATAACCATCTTGGATAATGATATCCAGACATAAGATCAGCTCGCCGCCAACCAATATACACAAAAATGGTCAAACCAAGCGGTAACACTAAACCATTAAAGCCACCGGCAAAAACAAGTAATGATGCTGGAGCTGTCCCCATAGCTAAATAGATCACAAGCGAAACAGCAATAAAGATAATGGTGGCAAATTGGCGTTGTCTATCTGTAATTGTTCGTTTAAAAGGTGTAATAAAAGTCATTGAAGTATAAGCGGCTCCAATCACACTGGTTATGGCTGCCGCCCATAAAATCAAACCAAAAAGACGTAATCCAAACTCGCCTAAAGCAACCTGAAACGCTTGCGATGCGGGGTTGGCTGCATAGCTTGAAATATCAATTGTCACACCACTTGCCACGACACCTAAAATCGCTAAAAATAGAATGTAACGCATTAAACCAACAACCACAATCCCTTTAGTTGCCGCCCCCGAAACATAATCAATATGCTCTACACCAACCATACCTTTATCAAGTAAACGGTGAGCGCCAGCATAAGAAATATATCCCCCAACGGTTCCACCAACAATAGTTGTGATTGAAGCAAAGTTAATATCACTCGGGAAAACGGTCTCTTTTAACGCTTCACCAACTGGAGGGTGAGATGCAAACACCACAAATAACGTTAAAACAATCATTAGCAAACCAAAACCAATCATTAAACGATCAATAAAATTGCTAGCTTTACGCGATGAAAAGATATAAACCGCTAAAAATGCACTAATTGCCCCACCCCATTTAGAATCAAGCCCAACCAACGCATTTAAACCTAATCCTGCACCGGCAATATTACCAATATTAAACACTAACCCACCAAATATAATTAGCACTGCAAGCACATAACCACTAAATGGAATTGTGGCATTGGCAATATCAGACGAATTCATTTTAGTTAACGCAACCACTCGCCAAATATTTTGCTGAACAACAAAATCGATAATAATAGAAGCTAAAATACCAAAGCCAAAGGCAGTACCAAGCGTAACGGTAAACGTAGCGGTTTGAGTAATAAATCCTGGACCAATTGCCGATGTTGCCATTAAAAAAATAGCACTAATTAATGAAGCACGCCGATTTTTAACAAAAGCAACGGTACTACTGCTATGATTTTCCATATGCATGTCTCCTCTTAATTTATTTCTATAATTATCAATACAAATATAATTGCATATAATGTTATTTATAGGCGATAACTATGCCGTGATTTCAACTATTTTTGATAATGCAGTTAAATATAATTACTGTTTTTTAAGTAAAAGACTAATAAAAAATAATTATAATGTTCTAAAAAGTTGGCATGAATAAAAATTGTGTACAAAGATATCTTTTATATAAGATCTTTAATTCATATGACTAAACATAATAATTTTTGTAAAAAATTTTAGGAAATACTACGTTTCAATATAAAAACTCATATTATACTAATCCTAATGTAAAGGATTTGTTTTTATTACGTAAAACAAAAATAATTATCTTTTAAAATAAAAAGTCATATTAGTGTATAAGATTTGTAAATAATCCAATAATAACTTAATTCTTTATGTATTTAGGTTTATATTTTGTAATTACCGTTCAGATTTAACGTATATTAGTTAATGTAAGGAAGGAATGTTTCTCAAACTTTTGCTTTAGAATGAGAAACACTAATATTTGTTGTCAAAGCGTATATTGCATAACTAACATGAACACCAAAAGCCTATTATTACAATATAACTTTAAACAGCATGATTGATTTTAAAAAGTAGCTGGCACTAATTGCAAGTCCATAGGGTAATGTAATACCACCTTCGGTTTTCTTAAAACGTTTATATATAATTGCAAAGATTGCCAATGGCAAACCAAAAAATGTAATTACAGCCAAAAAAGACAAGACATTATTTACTGGAATAGTGATTAAAAGAGCAGTAATTAATTTAATATCTCCAGCACCAACTAGTCGGCAATAAAACATAAGTAAACCACAAATTAAAAATATTGCTGATGCGCCATAATTTAGCTGCCCTTGCCCAAATAAAAAGTTTAAAATAGCCAAAATGAATATTATCATAACAATCTTATTTGAAATAGTCCGAGATGTTAAATCCGTATAACAAGAAACTAACAAACACAGCCAAATAGCTAAAAGAATAATATCATTAATTAATTCTTGACTCACCGTCATAGTCCTTGACCAGGAACATAATCTTGACCATAAACTTTCTTCATTTCATCAACAACAAATTTAAGTTCTTGTCCTGGCCAATTTACTGGACTAGGACCTCCGCCAAATTTATTTTCAACATTATATCCAACGCCAAATGCTTTTCCTTCATCATTCCAATACACTAGATGCTCTTTGCCTCCATCAATTTTAGTTAAATTACCAAGGTAGCCTCTAACTGTTGGTTTAGATCCATATACTTGATCTTGAAAAGCTCCAGCAGTTATTCCCCATGTCAGTAATTGTCTATCTTCATTAATAGCAGTACACCCAGCATATCGGCAATAAAGCATATTAATATTATTCGTGATAAACTGCGGCTTAGCTAACCTTCCTGTGGGGGTTATAAGAATACCATCTGGGTCATAGACAGCTTCTTCATCCAAACCAAGTCCTAAATGATTTGCCGCTCCCATACCATAAACTTCACCCGACGAGGTTAAAAAAGCAGTAAAACTATTCCCACCCGTAATATGCACTATATCCTGACCACTAATTGGAATATAATTTGTAATATCGACTGGCTCGTTAGGATATTTATGAGCAACGACATTTTCACGACCAAATGCATTAGCTTCTTCATCGCCCCATGCAAAAATATTTCCCCTATCATCAATAGCATATCCACTTTCGTAAGCAGCACCTATTAATACTATTGGACGACCATTAAATTTCTCCCTAGGAATTTTATAAACGTCATTTACCGAGTTGTAGGTACCATTCCCTACTTGACCATATATGCTATGCCCCCAAGAATAAACATCACCATCCCTCGTTAATGCATAAGAGACATATTCCCCTGCATTAATCATAATGACATCTTTACCGTCTAAAACTAAAACAGGTAAGCTTGGGTAATTTGGATTACCTTGCCCGTTTCTCCTGCCTCCGCCTGCCTCATGATATACGTTTTGCCCCCACCCCCATACATTGCCTCTATCATCTAATGCAATAATATGATATATCCCAGCAGCTACTTGTGTAATAGTAAGTCCCTCTCTGACAAAGGTCTCTACTCTAGCAGGAGCAGCAGTTGAAGAAACATCTTGTCGACCATTTCCTTGCTGAGACGAGTTTCTAAATCCCCAAACCCAGACATCACCATTTTCTATTGTTATGCCTGTATCAACCATGTTAGTTGCTGTAGGAATATCTATTTCTGATTTTGTTGTTAAAATCACAGCATCTGTACTAGCTTTTGCTAATAATGAAAAGGATAAGCAGGATATAAATATTACGACTTTTTTTAGTTTCATTTATCGATAACTCCTATTCTGTTATTTTTTTATTTTTATTAACAAAATTTCCCGTCTCACTCAAAATTATTTTTTCCATTGTATCATACAATGATTGATAATCTTGAACTTCATGCAAATATTGTTTATTTTCATTCATACATTTAGTAAACCATTTACCGTATGCAGCTTCATACTCAGAATTTGTTGTCAAATTACGTGCTCTTGGGTCAATTTTTATATAGTGAATTGTCGCTGTTTCAGCTGGCATATCAATATAACCTCTATTTTTGTTATCTAATGAAGTTAATCCACTCGTTATTGCCTGACAAACACCAGCATCCAAAAACTGATCTCTAAGAATATCTGCTCCACTATCATCTTTGCCATCAGTAATAATAATCATTATTTTATTATTAGCACTACCTTTTGCCATCACAGGAACAGTCCTTAACAAAGCTGTTATGGTATCTGTTCCTCCGCCCGGTTTCCAGTCTGCTGTTTTAATAGAATTTAAAAGGTTAGTATTATGATTTACATCCCGACTAAACGGAACTAGATAAGGTGATAACTTAAAACCAGTCATTTGCCTCGCTGCTTCAGCAAACCTTTCATGATTTTTTGTCATTTCCGCTATATTTTTACTCATAATGCCATTGTTATATAACGGTGATTGACACATTCCCTGAAATGGAGAAAAATCAGCCACAGTTGGCGAAATAGGTCGATTAAATGTTATAGTATTGGTATTTATATCACTAAATAATGTATCAATTGTACCTTGTACATCAACTGTTTGTGTGTTGGCAAATGAATAATGTACATCAGGATAATTTCCTGAAAACATATAATCATACAGTTGAACTACTTTAGCGTATTGATCTTCAACAGTTTTTTTATTGCTATTTTTTAATGGATAATCAGTATTATTTTCACCACAAGCATATCGTGCAGACCCCATATTAAGCTGCTCAATCTTATGCCGAACAGTACATAACCCATTATCTACCAATTTTTTATCACTATCGTACCCCAAAGCTGGACCAATTAGTTGTGAATAATAGCGGTAATAAAAATAATCTAAATAGTAATAAACTGTGTTCTTAAACCTATCGAAATAATTATAGGTTAAATAATTACTAATAATATTATTTGCTTTTAAACTACTCCATTTTCGATATGCAATATTTTTATTTGCCCAAAAATTATAATCAATTTTGGCATAATCATCCGTCATTTTATACATAACCGAACAAGCATAGCTTTCACCACCTGCTGGGTTTGCAACATTTTTTTGCTGAACAGGTACTCCAATATCATAAGGAATTAATGCAAACTGATATTCTGGATACTGTTTAAATCTATCAATAATGTCAGCTATTGCTGTTTTCATATATTGAAGACGTTGTACATCATAACTCCCCCCTTCAGAGTAGTCATTACATGTAGTATCGTTATATTGGCACGTTGCTGACCCAGAAAAATCACTAATAAAAGCAATATCAAGTGTATCAACACCTTCAAATTTTCTTGTATTTCCATAAGTGTCTGCTTTATTGCTAACAAGCATCGACTTATCTACTCCATTACCTTGTCCACTGCCTTTATCACTAGTTAGGAAATCAAATTTTTGTTTATAGACTACACTATATATTTTTTTGTCTTTATCATAACTTATATTAATAGTTGCATCCTTATTTCCGACTAAACCATCGCTAATTTTCTGATAGATAGAATAATTAATATAGTTTAATGCCATTTTACGATTTTGTTCAATTGCAGGATCATCAATATTTTTATTGTTTAAAGCTACAATAGCTAACGATGCTTCGTTAGTTGCTTCAGAAAGTTTAGCTCGATTACGCATTTCTTGAACATAATTAATCGAAACTAGCATACAAATAAGCATAGTTGGAAGCATAATCGCAAAAGCGACAACAACACTTCCTGAAGTACACCTAAAAAAAGATTTTTTATGATAATTCCGTTCAAGCTTATTATTGTTCATATAATCCTCTCAGAAGTGTATTGATTAACGATGATAAATTGGGCAAGCTGTATTATTAGCATTCATAATATCATCACAGCGTGATAACACAACAACATTACTACATAAGTTAGGCAAGGTATTTGAGGTTACTCTATTTGAATTAATCCATTTCAAATAAAGACTTTCTTCATTAACAATACACATACTAACTCGATATAAAGGTATCCAACGCCCCGCTAATCCATTTGTGGGATCGGCAACTCTTGGAACATACGGAACAAGTTTGGTATAATCAGCAAGTGTATTATTTGAACGATCCGTCATGCTAGGTAAAGAAGAAAAATATCCATTAATTCCACTATTATTATTACAAACGCCATCAGAACAAGATTCATCTTCTAACGTAACAAGTTTGGCATGTTCTAAGCTCGCAGGGTTATTAATATCTTGTAAGATAAATAACGCTTCTACTTTTAGAATAACATTACGCCCATTTAATAATGAACTTGCTAGTTGGCTAAGTTCCTTCACTTGAGCATTATCAAACAACTCGTAAGATTCAAAACAAGAAGCAAAATTAGACTTTTGGCATAATAAAGACCCATTACCACTATTTTTATCATCTATAACCGGGTAAATAGATGATCTTTCACGAAAAATAGAAGCTACAGTATAATTTGCTCGTTCTAATTTATCTTGCAACATGATGCTACTATACACATCATAGATAATGAATACTAAAACTGAAAATGCACAGAAGTATGCTGCAAATTCTATTGAAATTATACCGTTTTTATTGTGAAAAAAATTACCAGAATATTTCATGTGTTATTTGATTCCTTCCTTATTTTAATAAAACTCACGGTAAACAATAGTTTTCTTCTTCAATGAGGTATCAAGAATACGACTAAATAGTTGAGAAAATATGGCATAATAGTCGTACGTCAATTCAAATAATAATATATGAGTATCATCGGATGGAGAACCCTGACAATTATTATTAATGGCTTTTTCGATTGTTTCACAATATGCTACAGTTATGTGAAACTTTTGCGGATCTGCTATATAAGGCCACAAAGGTGCTTCAGATTCAATCAATTGCTGTAGCTGTTGGTCATAATTTTGTTGTTCAGAAATCGCTGTCTTTCTAGTGATTTCAGTAGTCATGAGATCCAAAGCCGAACCAACAAACATAATTCGGCTAAATTCAAGAACAAACAAAAATAGTACAATAAAAGAAGGAAAAACAATTGCAAATTCTATCGAAACACTTGCATTTTTTTGACGAAAAAATAATTTCCAATATTTCAACATAATTTTGCTCTACTCTATTATATTAAGGATCAATCTTTCTTTTTCTTTAATATTGAAAAAGACTTTTTTTGTTTATTGTTGTTTTTGGTTGTCTTATTACCGATAATGGCCATAGCTATTTCATTTATTTCACTGCTACTATGTGCTTTTTTAAATTTATCCATTCTTGGGATAAATTTACGCGTAAAATTGATACTTCTACCTAAGAATTCTTCAATATCCTCATTTCGTAAAGCACTTTTTTTATCATAAGGTAAATTATCATTTAAACAAACTAAAAAACGTTTATTCAATAAATCAGAATTTCTTGTAGTAGCACGCGAGATTTCATCTAGCATTTTTTTAGCTACTTTAACTGAAAAAGGATCTCTATTTATTACAATGAAAACAATATTTGAAAACTTGATGATATCATCAAAATGCTTAAACGAAGATGGTAACCCCATATTTTGATCAATCACAGTAATATTAAATTGACCTGAATTCAAATCATCGTATTTCCAAGCCTTATCAGTAGATTCAACCTTTACTTGTAAAGACATTTCCACATCAACTAATAAATCATCTTGAGGTATCGGTGCTTCAAACAAAAAATCAGCATTAGGACTTGTTGTTGCACCTTGAATATAAAGAAGTGGGTAATTTGTTAACGAACTGATATTTTTTAATGTATGAACCGCTAATGATGATGTACCAATTCCCCCTTTACAACCTAAAAATGTAATAACGCTACCTACTCTTAGGCTTGATCCCGGTGGTGTGATACTTCTTGTGTGTAAGACATCGGGAATTTTCTCTAATTGACTATTTTCTAATAAAAAATAAATCCCTTTTTTTAACAAAAATTCAGAAAACTGAATTGAATCATGGCTACCAATAAGTATTGTGGATGCTTGAATTGGAAAAAAACGATTAATATTTTCCGATAACAGTTCAGCATTATCTTCGTCTTTAATATCTAAGATAATAGCATCATACTTACTCCAACGTGTGTCTTCTTTCAAATCAGATAAATCTAACGAAAAGATCTCCATAGCTAATACGTTGTGAAGGAAAAGTACGGAACGAATACTTTCTACCAATTCAGATCTCTTGCTTAAAATAGCAACCTGAAAACCAGAGATACGTCCAACTACAAATTCTTGTGATTGTTGTTTTAATATTTCTTTATCTTTTTTATTACCAAATAATTGCATAAGAATCTCACTAATATTTTATTCAATAAAACCCATATCGCTAATAAACTTTTCACTTTCATTAGATACAGGTATTGTTTTTCGTCGTTGTTTATCCATATTATTTTTAATATTAAAGAAACTGTTAATCACATCTGTTCGTTCTAGAATCGGTAACTCTACACCATCAAAGTTATTATTTGGTGTAACCAAATTAACTGTTGCAAATACGACCATTTCCGTTTTTTCGCGACTTGTTGTTGCACTGCGAGCCAACGCTCCTAAAATCGGGATATCACTAACAAAAGGAATACGAGACAATGCTTCTGTGTCTTGTTCATTAATTAATCCTGCAATAACAAAGCTGTCTCCATCAGATAAATCAATAGTTGAACTTGCTTTTCGAGTTTGCAATGTCGGAATATTATAGTTATTAAAAGCATATGAACCAGCTACGGAACTCACTTCATTATTAATAAATAATCTAATACGTTTATCATTATTTACTTTAGTACTAATGTTTAATTTAATACCATATTCTTTATAAGTAACATTAGCATCACCATCTTTGTTTTTAGTTACAATGGGAATCTCTCCACCAACCAGAAATGATGCATTTTCACCAGATAATACAGATAAATTAGGTTGCGCTAAAATTTTAGCTAATTGATCATTTTTTATTGCGCGAATCATAGTGGTAATATTATGGATATTAAATCCTTTTTTTAGACCTAATAACGTAAACTCACCAATATTGTTCGAAACAAAGTCGTTGCCTTTACCCATACTATTTAATGTTAAACTTTGCCACTCAATACCTAATGAATCGGTAAATTTTTTACTAACTTCAACAAATGTCAATTTTACATTTACTTGGTACTCTTCAATCACCCTAATATTATCAATAATATTGTTATATACATAATAATCCTGAAATGTAAGTTGCTTATCTCCGAATTCATCTGATGCTCTACTTCGTATACGCTCAGCACTTTGTCCAACAAGTGTACCTACAAGTGTAATAATTTTAGTCTTTGTAGTGGTATCTGGTGTAGTACCATTTAATACATAAACAAATCTACCATTTGGATCACCATTATCATAACGATCAATTGTTACACTGCTATTTGGAAAATTTTGCGCTAGTCTATGCGTAATTTGAGATAAAAGCGGATCGACATTGATAGTATCATTAATAATAATATTATTTGCATCATCATAAACTAGCAGGCTAGTCTTACCATTTGACTTACCATATATAATTAATGATTTGCCATCAATAAGCTCATAATTTGCTACAGTATCTTGGCTGATGAAAACAGTACCCACGTTCTCAGGTAAAGCAATAGTTTTACTTTGCCCTATTTGCAAATTATGGGTATTAGCAAAAACCAATGAAGAAAAGCTAATTGATAATAAGCAAACTAGCTTATTGATTATGTTCATAATTGGTTTAACTTTTATTAGCATTCTTAGTTACCTTTTAGTAAATTAATCTGTTTTTTCTTTGAAAAAATAGCTTTATCAGTTAATGGCCAGTTTTTTTCCTTATCATTTAACAAACGTAAACCATCATCAATATTTTTGTCATAAGTACTTGGATACATTATGACTTTAGAATTTGTCATAAGTGTTCTTAGCAATTTAATTTCTTGGTTTGAAAGCTCTAACTGGATTTTACCAACATCATTCTTCTGAAATTTTTGGTCAATCTTATCATCAACATCAATATAAAGAACTTTCTTACCTACAATAATCGGCTTTAGACGATTTTTTATAAAATCATCACTAGGTGAAACTAATTTACTCTCTTTATAATTTTTAGCATTAGAATTTGCCAACTCTTCATCACTATAAAAGACGTAAAGATCAACAAGATCCCCCCCCTTTAAATTCTTCACTAAATAAGAATCAAATTGATCTAATTTAAATGGAAACATATAGTTTCCTTCCTTTAGAGCTAACAGTATGTAATCTTCTGAATTAGGAGAAGCTATAAAGTTACTTTCTATAAACGTATCTTTCGCAATATTATTTTTAGTAACATAAGCATCAATTTCATCCGCATTACCTATATATTTAGATTTTCCATTAGATCCAATATCAACTTCTACTGATTTAAAATAATAATCGTCCTTAGTCAAAATTGTTTTTTTGTTAATATCATACTTTGCAACTGCTACTGTCATGGTTTCTGTTTTCGGTTTTTCTTTAACTTCAACTTCAACCTTAGGTTGAACCACTGGTTCAGCAACAGGTGTAGGAGATGATTTTGTAAACAGTAATGCTAGTCCAACAATTAGCATTAATATATACAGAATAATTACTTTTTTTTGTTTCATGCAAGCTCCGTAAGATTTTATATTTATTGTTATTATTTTTTTGCACTTATTTATTTTCAGAATAAAAATCAAAGGCAAAACAATGTGCTTTACCACTAGGCTTAGGACCAACGTCAAAATCTTTCACTATTGAGTCCTTTTTAGTTTTTATTTGCAGAATTAATGTTTTTTCCACAGTTAAAGTTCCTGTCACACTGGCAAAATCACGATCACTACGAGAAATTAGATTAATGATATGATTTATTCCTTTGCTAGGTAGCGTTACATCATAAAATGATAATTTAAATTCTGTCGGTGATATTTTTTCAATCTTATATTGATTTTTGCTCAATTGATTAGCTGTTTCAAAGGTGATTCGGCTAAATGCTTTGTGTTCTCCAGATCGAACAGCTAAAATATTCGACGTAGTCGTTACCTGATTAATTTGATTATTTTTCTTAGAAGTTGTTTTCTTATCCAAAGTTACTGAATTACTTACACTAGGTTGTTGAGAGGATTTTTCTGTTTCGGATTCAGGTTCTGTTTCAGTTTTTAATTTAGTTAAATTCGATAATTTAGCACCAATTTGTGATTTATTAGTAGATGGCAAATTAGCTATCTTTTCAGGTTTAACAGCTTTACCTGCTTTAGTAATTTGCTGTGATGCTATTTTTTCAATTGTATACTGTTTTTGATTATTACTTTGTGCTGGTACAATTTCATTAAATTTAATCGCATTAACTGGCTCGACTTGTTTTAGCTCCTGGATTAAAATTTCGGGTTCATTAGATAACCTATGCCCTAAACAAAATGACTTAGCTAATTGCATTTTATTTAATTTTACTAATGTATAAAGCAAGTTATGAAGAATAGTTTGGTCACGATATCCTTTCGTATATAAAATGTTTAAATGCTTATAAGCTTCATTATAGTCTTTGTTCAAAATCGATAGCATTGCTAGATTATTTGTGACTTTGTTCTCGTCATAAAAATTTTCTCTAGCTAGATTGAACGAATATTTTGCCGCATCATATTGTTTTTTCTTTAATAAAACAATACCTTTTACATTATATGCTTCACCATTTTTACGATTAATTGTGATTGCTTTATCTAAATACTGTAGTGCAGTGTCACTATTTCCCATTTTTGACTCAACATGACCATATAAAACAAAAAGATTATCATTTTTACTTTTATTTAAAACTGGAGTTAATGTTCTTTTTGCCGCTTCATAATCATTAGACAAGTAATAGACTTGAGCAAGTTTATATCTTGTATCTTCGCTATCAGAACGTTGCAAGCGTTGTTTATAAAGCTCGATTAAACCACCATAATTTTTCGTTGTTTCATGAATATAAATTTTTTGTTTCTCATTCAAATCGTATTTTACGGTACTGTTTTGACATCCAACCGTAGCAAATAATATTGAACACAACACAATAAATTTTGGGTTTATCAGCCTTCCGGGGTTATAGCATATTGAAATATTATTCATTATTTTACATCCTACTATTACTTAACGTGTCTATAATATTCATGACAACAGGACCTGCAACAACAACAAGAACAGGCGCTAGAAAAAAAATCATCATCGGTATTGTCATTTTTGCTGCAAGAGCAGCAATTTTTTCTTCTATAGTTAATTTTTGTATGTCTCGAATTTCAGCAGATAATTCTAGTAAAGCATCATAAATCGAGTTTCCATAACTAATACTTCTTTTTAATGTAACACAAAACATTCTGACTTCTTTACAAGGAACCTCTCGCTGGATTAAATCAATAGAAAGTTCAATTCCATTGACATCCATCATTAAACATGCTCTTTCTAAAATAGCAGCCACATCTTTATTAATTGGTTTTACTCTTGTACTTAAATACCTAAAGCCATTTTCAACAGTCATTCCTGATTTAACCATGATTGCCATCATATCAATAATCAGTGGTAAATCTCGCGAAATTTTTCTAATTCTTACTCGAGCTTGCCTTTTTAACAAACTATCGGGTACAAAAATGACTGCAATAACAATAATAAGCAAAACAATCAGTAATAAATTAGAGTCAAGCTCAACTAATGAAAAAAGTTGATTCACAAGATAAAAAGACGAAAATCCAACAATAACCGAATAGATCTTCCAACTATTTTGTTCTTGAAAGCGACGCAAAAAATTAAGAGTTAAACTATTTTTTGCAACGATCTTTTCAAAAGCAATATTACTTTGGTTAATGTGTTTTTTAGGTACTTTCTTTTCTTTATTCTCAGCGTTTAAAAACAAACCGAGTTTCGCATTTCTTTGATGTAGCAAATATAAACTGATCAATTCCTTACATCCAATATAGAGCAAAATAAGGGAAATCAAAATATTTAGTAAACTAATCATAGCTATATCCTTAAATGACTCTGTTAATCATTCCCTTTATAATGATAAGACCAATGACCACACTACTGATAACATAATACAAAATATAGTGTCCAACCGTTGTATCCATCAAATACTCATAATTCTTTTCTGAAATAAATCTAAGTAGAAAAATAAAACCAAAAGGCATACACCCTAATATTAACATTGACATTCTTAATTCAGCAGTTTTACCATCTCTAGTTTTAGTTAAAATTCGATTATTTACTAACATTTTTGTTAAACGAGCAAGTATTTCTTTTAACTCTCCGCCACTGTCTAAATTAACCATTACCGTCAAAATAAAAAAATAATATTCAGGGAAAGGGAGTCGTACATACGATCTCAGTAAGACATCATCAATATTTTCACCAATTTCTATTCGACTATCCACTTCTTTCATTGTTTTACCAACAATGCCACCAATAGAGTTTCCACACGTTTTAAAGCTTGTTGTTATTGCCCCCCCCGATGATACAACACCTGTAACAGTATTTAATACTTCGGGAAACATCTCATAGAATTCTTTTTTCAACTTTCTCTTTTTAAGAAAGATTATTATAAAGACCGAACAGATAAAACTAGTTAAAGTTGCAATATAATTATCATAGCCAATATATTTTTTATTTAAAATAATACCAATAACAGTACCTACAAAAATATAAATAAGTAACTGTGCTTTAGATTGTCCCATGACTAGTATATTGTAATAAGATCTAATCACTATTTTAGAATCGAAACTTATATGTTCCCAAAACGATCCTTTTCGTTGAGATAGCTGGCTTTCAAGCAAATTCGATAATGATGTATTCTTAACTTCGACATTACGAAAAACCCGCAATCGCTCTCTGCGAGAACGTAATACAAAAATATTTATAACAGCAACAACGACAAGCATAAGTGAAAGAATTAAAATCATATCTCTAAACCTACTGCATTTAACATTAGCTTTTCTAATATATCTGACATTTCATAATATTGGGCAGCATCATAAAGTGCAGAGCGCCTAATTAACCCATTGCAAACAAATTCGCCCTGAATCTTACCTTGTTCATTTCTCTCGTCATGTATTTTAAATTTAAAGACATCATGAGTAACTATATTTTCAGATTCTAATCCTATAACTTCAGTAATACTCATCACTTTACGCTGTCCATCTGGAAGGCGAGATACCTGAATAATAAAATTAACAGAAGAAGATATATAATGCCTAATTGCTACAATAGGTAACTCTGGCTGAGCCATAATGATCATGCTTTCTAACCGAGATAAGGCATCTTTAGCTGTATTAGCATGTAATGTCGACATCGAACCATTGTGACCAGTATTCATCGCTTGAAGCATTTCAAATGCCTCTTCACCACGGCACTCCCCTAAAATAATCCGGTCTGGCCTCATCCGTAAAGCATTAACTAGTAGATTTTGCATCGTCACTCGACCACGCCCATCTTCACCACCTGACTTCGTTTCTAATCTAAGCACATGGTCTTGTTGTAGTTTTAATTCGGCGGCATCTTCAAGCGTAATGGTACGTTCATGTTCACCAATAAATCCAGATAAAGCATTAAGCATTGTCGTTTTACCTGAACCTGTTCCTCCCGAAACAATGATATTCATTCGGCAACGCGCTGCAATCACTAAAAAATTGGCCATATCTTCGCTTAGCGATCCATAGTTAATCAAATCGTGAAATGTTCTTCGACCTGTACCAAATTTACGAATTGACATGGATGTACCGTCAATGGCTACTGGAGGAATAACAACATTAAGACGACTACCATCGGGCATCCGAGAATCGACTAGAGGACGTGCTTCGTCAATATTTTTGCCAACTTTATTGACTAAACGCCTAGCAATATCAAGCAACTGGCGCTCGTTGATGAAAAATTTATCCGTTTTACTGAGAACTCCTCCTCGTTCAACATAAATGCTATAAGGACCATTGACTAGGATATCATTGACTGATTCATCTTTCATTAACGAATCAATTGGTCCATAACCAACAATTTCATCACAAATCATCCCTGCCAAAACAGAAGATTCGTCAGTTGTAATATGAGCATTACCAGAATTGACTATATCCCGAATTATAGTTTGTACTTCACGCTGAATTCGAGATGGGTCATTCTTTAGCTGTTCAACAAGTTCTAGATCAAGGACTTGAAAAACCAAATCACGGACCTTACCCCACTCTTCAGGAAGCCTAAATTGTTCACTTGCCATAATATTTCTTAATAATTAGTTTCCATTAAACAAGAACTACTAGAGATAACAAACACAGTAATAACCTGCCATCTGCTAGTAACTCTTAAGTCTTAAGGTCGTAGACTCTTTATTAGAAGACTATTAAAAATAGCGTATAGTCACTAAAATGACAGTTATCCACTTAATAATAATCATCATAAAAAATCAATACCTTAATAATTAGTACTATGCAATAATATCAGTCATGCTAAGTAATAGTCTTTTGAATACACCATAAATAGCATTGTGAACTGGACCGCCGTTACCATCAAAAATAACTAGTACTACGGCAGCAACACCACCTGCTACGATTACATATTCGATTGCAGTTACACCTTGTTCATTTTTAGTAAATTTACCTAAAAAAGTTTTTGTTTTAGTACAAAGTGATGATAAATTCATCATAGTTTTTTCTTCATATATTTATTGAATTATCAATTTAACAATTTAATTACTTTCTTTTCAAAAATTTTTCAAATGATAACCTAATTTTGTATATATTTGCAACTATTTTAATAAAATAATTAATTTTTTAAATTATTGTGTTATTTCATCATAACAACAATTACAGTCCGTAGTGGTTTTATGGATAAAATGTAGAAGCGAAAAAAATTTACTCTTAATTCCGAATTATAGTTTGTACTTCACGCTGAATTCGAGATGGGTCATTCTTTAGCTGTTCAATAAGTTCTAGAGCAAGGATTTGAAAAGCTAAATCACGGACTTTACACTCTTCAGGAAGTCTAAATTGTTCACTTGCCATGATATTTCTTACTGATTGTTTGCCATTAAACAAAAGCCACTAGAGATAACAAAACAATACTAAGTTGCTATCTGCTAGTAGCTCTTAAGTCTTAAGGCCGTAGACTCTTTATTAGATAGACTATAAAATGACAGTTATCCACTTAATAATCATCATAAAAAAATCAATACCTTAATAATTAGTACTATTAGATAATATTAACCAATCTATCTTGTAATGCTGTGAATACACCATTTAACATAGCATGAACTGGACCGCTGTTACCATTAAAAATAACTAGTACTACGGCAGCAACACCAGCTGCTACGATTGCATATTCGATTGCAGTTACACCTTGTTCATTTTTAGTAAATTTACCTAAAAAAGTTTTTGTTTTAGCACGAAGTGATGATAAATTCATCATAGTTTTCTCTCCTATATATATTTATCGAATTATAATTTAACAAATTAATTACTTTCTTTTCAAAAAGTTTTCAAATGATAACCTAATTTTGTATATATTTGCAACTATTTTAATAAAAAAAATTAATTTTTTTTATTATTGCGTTATTTCACCATAACAACAATTACAGTTCGTAGTGGTTTTATGGATAAAATGGGAAGCCAAAAAATTTACTCTTAATGTTATTTTACTATTAACTTATATCTTAATTAGCGGTATTTATTCGTATATCTATTGAACTAAATCTGCTAACCAATATTCTGAAACAATTTTTAAGAATTATTTTTCTATCTACTCATGATTACAACTTTATTTTTTATTATGATTGTATTTATAACCGTCATAAACTTGTTGTATCTTTTGGCTTTTTATTGCTATTTTTTTAACCAAAATTAGCTATTTTATTTTTATGGAGAAATGATATCAGAAGAATTGCTTGATTCTATTGTCGAAACTAATTCTTACGAAACGTTATCAATGGCTAAGGAAACCCCAATGGGGAGGTTAAACGAGGATTCTATAAACCTATTGCAAGCTTAGTGCGTAACTGTTATCCTGCTGTACTGGGTAATTTATCCTATATTTGGGTTAGTTATACTTCAACAGATATTCATTCAAATACTCATGAAATTGAAAAATTTAATGAGTCTATTCTTTTACCGCCTAATAATACTGATAATAAGTTGATCGTTTTTATCATAGGTGAATCTTCTTTCGTGAATCGCCATAGTTCCTATGGCTACCATAAGCAAACTACGCCTTTTATGACCGATATTTTTAGCCAAAACGGAGGATGTATTATCCCTAATACTTACTCAGCCGCAGCCTTTACTCAAGATTCTATACCGATGACACTTTCATTTAATACACCCGAAAGTGATGATAATTTATTTAATAATAAATCGATTATTGAAATGGCTAAGTTCAATCATTACAAAACCTATTGGCTAGCATCGGCTGGACAAGCAATCCAAGAGACATTTGATACTAAATTTGCTTTTATTGCACGTAAAAATGATGTTGTGTCTTTTAATGAGGATCATCTTGATACTACTTTAAGTTTATTATTAGAAGAAACGCTACAAAAAGATTATTCTCCGAAAAAATTTATTTTTGTTCATTTAAGTGGTAGCCATAAACCTTATAAAGGAGGTTATGATGAAATTGATAAACAAGCTTTACCTGATGCTGAAGAAATATGATCTAACTATTCATCATACTGATCGTGCAGTTAAGGCATTGTATGATGTTATCAATAAATACAGTGATAACTATACAGTGATTTACACCTCAGATCACGGCGAAATTGTCAATGTTGGGCATGGCATAGGAGATAATGTTGATCAGTTTCTCATTCCTTTTATGTTTATGTCAACCAATCCGCGCTATAACTGCCAGTATATTGAATCGTTTCGAGGAGAAACTGGTTATTTAAGTGAGCTGATGAATAAATATATTTTATCTAATCTTTTAGGTTATGAAATTGATCAGGCCATCCTTGAGAAAGAAAAAAATAATGATCGCGTACTTATGCCTAATCGTGCTGTTAGGCCTTTTTCAGAAATTCTTAACAAACACTAAGTTGTTACTTGTTATACGTTGAGTAGTGAGTTAGGAATATCTATTATAGATTTTATACAACATTAAATGGGGGCTAACTGCCCCCCCTTTTTTATCATTATATCCTGAACTTAACTATTGCCACTAAAACCGTTGAATTACTATACGAAGTTAAACAATCATCGCAGATAAGACAAGTAAAAGCATCACACTCAACAATAATTGCGTTTTAATTCAAGATATTAATTAAGTAGATTACTCACACTTTAACAAATCAACAATCAACTTAAATACATTCGAATGCCCTTTGCGACTTGGGTAGTAAAGGTAAAATGAATCATAAGTAATCGCAAAATCGGCCAACAACTCAATTAATTGACCCGATGCCAATTCTTGCTCAACACTAGAATCAGCAAGCCAAGTAATACCTAAACCATCTAATACAGCTTGCTTGCGTAAATGGTTATTAATCATAAATTGCGAGTGCGGATGGTATTTAACCATTTTGCCTGCTTGTAAAAATTCCCACGGCAATTCGGTACCATGCTCCGAAGATATTCGCATACCAATTAAACGGTGATTATCCAGATCGTTAACGGATGTTGGTTCAGACGTTTCCTGCAAATAATGGGGGCTAGCGACTAAGGCCATTTTTAATGGCGGGGATATTTTTACGGCAATCATCTCTTTAGCGATATCGCTCCCTAAACGACATCCCATATCAAAGCCCTGTTTAACAATATCCGCCCAGCTATTATCGGCTTGAATTTCAATTTTAATTTGTGGATAACGGGGCAAAAAGTCGCGTAATTTAGGATAAATGATCTGTTCAACCGCAATGCTTGGGGCATTAATTCGGATTGTTCCTGATGGCGTATTAACAAAATGACTTAACGCATCAACTTCTTGATGAATAGAATCAAATAACGGCGAAATTTGCCGATATAGCTGTTCACCTGCTTCGGTCAGTGAGACATTACGCGTGGTGCGATTAAATAAACGCAGATTTAACCGAGTTTCTAGGTTTCGCATACTATGACTCAGTGCTGATGAAGTCACTCCCAACAATTGCCCAGCTTTAACAAAGCTAGACGTCTGCGCCACGGTAATAAAGTAATTCAACTCATTTAGGTTATACATAATCAGTCCCTATTCGTGAATTTAATTCACTACACTATAAAACAAGCCCCTATTTATCTCAATAAAAGCCCTCGTTAAAATAGCAACTAATTACATCCACAATAAATAACCCACAAAATTAAGGGGGAGATCATGATAAAAGACGTGATTGTATTATGCGGATCAGGAGCGATAGGCATTGCGATCGTCAGACGCATAGCAATAGGCAAACAACTTCTATTAGCTGACAAAAACCTAGAACATGCCGAACATCAAGCTCAACAACTACGCAATGCCGGGTTTAATGTGCACACCACAGCTTGCGATGTATCAAACCCACAATCGGTCAACAAATTAGTCGAAACAGCCACAAAATTAGGCAAAATAATAGGCTTAGTGAATACGGCTGGGGTATCACCATCGCAAGCATCTGTCACTCAAATATTCAACGTTGACTTATACGGCAACGCCCTATTATTAGACGCTTTTGGCCCTGTAATGGCAAAAGGCAGTTCAGCGTTAGTCATTGGTTCGCAATCTTCGCACCGCTTAGCACCACTAACACAAGAACAAACCCAAGCCCTAGCCTTAACCCCAACAGAATCTTTGCTTGATTTACCATTTATAAAAAACGTTAACGATACCTTAAAAGCTTATCAACTGGCCAAGCGTGGCAACGCTATAAAAGTGCAAGTGGAAGCGGTTAAATGGGGGCATCGTGGTGCCAGAATAAACTGTATTAGCGCAGGCATTATCCACACACCATTAGCAAATGACGAACTTAATGGTGAACGCAAGGACTTTTATCGCAATATGCTAAAACAACTTCCCGCTGGCCGAGGTGGTACACCTGACGAAATCGCTAATCTTGCCGAATTTATTATGTCAGATAAAGGGGCCTATATAACAGGCAGTGACATATTAATCGATGGTGGCGCCACAGCAAAATATTGGTGGGATAACAACAATTAATTTTGAATGAACATTATATTATCTAAAGGAATAAATCATGCATGAATTCAGTTTTCAAAATCCAACGCGTATAGAGTTTGGTATTGATAAAGAAAAAAACATAGGGCGCTATATGAAAGCGTTTGGCGCAAAAAAAGTCGTTATCCTCTTTGGCAGTGATCGCATTAAAAAGTCTGGTTTATTTGATGATATCACAACCAGTCTACGCGAAAACAGCATTGAATTTACCGAATGCAGTAAAATAAAAAGCAACCCTGTTTTAAGCAAAGTTCGTGAAGGGATTGCAATAGCTAAACAATTTGGTGCTGATAGTGTACTTAGCATTGGTGGTGGATCGTGCTTAGATAGCGCAAAAGCGATCGCAGCTGGTAGTTTGTACGATGGCGATGTTTGGGATTTTTTTACTGGAACCCAAGTAACCAAAGCGCTTAATATTTTTGATGTCATGACACTCGCAGCAACCGGTAGCGAAATGAACAATGGCGGCGTTATCACCAACGAAGATACAAAACAAAAATATCCAATTCATGGTTTTAGTTTGTTTCCGAAAGTGTCAGTGATTAATCCTAAATTACAAACTACCATCAGCCGTGATTATCTAGTCTATTCTGCCGCTGACATTATTGCGCATTCTATTGAGGGATACTTCACCGCAACTGTGCAACCCGAACTAATTAATTTACAAATCGAAGCCAACATAAAAACCGTCATGCGCACAACTGAACAGTTACTACAAGATCCAATGGATTTAGAGGCGCGTGGTGAATTTGCTTGGGCTGCAACATTAGCTTTAAATGGCATAACTTATGTCGGTACCGCAGGATTTAGCTACCCAAACCATATGATTGAACACGCTATGAGCGCTATTTGTGATGTCCCTCATGGTGCGGGATTATCGGTAGTTATGCCTGCTTGGATGACATGGTATCACAACCGTAACCCCAAACAGTTCCAACGTTTTGCTAAAGAGATTTTTGGTTTATCAACGGCTGAACAAAGTATTGAAGCATTAAGAGCTTGGTTTAACAAAATCGGCACACCAACCACGCTTGGGCAACTTAATATAAATGAGCATGACTTAAAACGGGTGATTGATAACGCAGCGCAAAATGCGATTGATTGGCAAATGAGTGATGTTTATAGTCGGCAAGTTATTGCGGGGATTTTTGATTTAGCGAAGTGATCCGTTGTACTTGCACCATCGTTTATCAAAAATCATCTTCAATGATTACTCATTAAAAAAGGAGAAGTAGTTTGGAAAATATCACATTAAATAATGGCATAAAAATGCCCATTCTTGGTTATGGCGTCTACCAAATTCCTCCAGAAGCATGTGAGCAATGTGTATTAGATGCCATTAGTGTCGGTTATCGTGCCATTGATACCGCACAAGCTTATAGTAATGAAGAACAAGTTGGCAATGCCATCATCAAATGTGGCATCCCTCGTCAAGAGTTGTTTATTACCACCAAAATATGGATCACTAATGCTGGCTACGAAAAAGCCAAACAATCGATCGATGAATCATTACGCAAATTAAAAACCGACTATATTGATTTACTCCTAATTCATCAACCATTTAACGATTACTATGGCACTTATCGTGCAATGGAAGACGCTTACGAACAAGGCAAAGCTAAAGCAATCGGTGTCAGTAACTTTTATCCAGATCGCCTCATTGATTTAGAACATTTTGTGCGCATAAAACCTGCTGTCAACCAAATTGAAACTCATGTCTTTCAACAACAAAAAGTTGCCCGCGAAGTAATGCAAAAACTAAATATACAAATTGTCTCATGGGCTCCCTTTGCCGAGGGCAAAAACAACTTCTTTCAAAACTCTGAGCTTATTGAAATCGGCAAAAAACACCAAAAGTCGGTTGCTCAAGTTGCATTACGCTTTTTGATTCAAAATGGAATTGTGGTCATTCCAAAATCGACTCAAAAAGAACGAATGATAGAAAATTTTGACGTATTAAACTTCTCGCTTTCAAATCAAGAAATGGCAAGTATAGCGGCTTTGGATACGGGCAATAGCTTATTCTTCTCGCATCAAGATCCCAAAACCGTGGAATGGTTTATGTCCATTTTAAAATAGTAAAAAGGTAATAAATACTGTTTTTATTCGGTACTGCATAGGTAATCTAAAATTTACCTATGCAGTCAATATAAATTGCGCTATGTTTTTGGTGTGAATATTTTCAATAATGAATTAATGGTTAGATAAAAATAAGACTCATCTTGTAAACCTTTTGCAGAAATATAAGCGCCTTGCAAAGTGGATATGATAAGTGTTACCGCCTCTAAGGGGGCAAGAATATTAGAAATACTACCATCAGAAATTCCCATTCTTATAAGATTTTCTAACGTTTGTTTCATTGTTAAAAATCCGCGGGTAACTTCTGCCGCTAAATGAGGATTTGTCATAATAGACCGATCTCGTGCCATTTGACCAACTAAACAACCTCGTTCTATATTACGCGGTTTTAATAGCAAATTTGACAGTTTATTATAGGCATTGGTATCAATATTTAGTACCGAATCATTAATGCTTATTAACTGCTTTACATTGTAAGTTATGGCATACAAAGCTAAATCCTCTTTACCATTAAAATGGTGATAAAGACTACCTTGTCCAACGCCTGACCGTTCTAAAATATCTTTGGGGCTTGTGTTAGCAAGACCTTTTTCTAATAAAAGATCAGCCATAGCAACAATGAGCTTTTCTCTGGAGTTTTGTTTGGTTTTTTGTTCGTTATTCATGTCCTATAACTCAACACACCATCAATAGATGGTATGTTTAATTAATTGATTATTTGATTTGTAAAATGGTATCCACTAAACGGCTCGAAAAGCCCCATTCATTATCGTACCAACTGACAACTTTGAGTAAAGTACCATTCATCACTTTCGTTAGCTTTGCATCAAAAATAGAAGAAGCAGGATTACAAATCACATCAGAAGAAACAATCTCATCTTCTGTATAGGCAAGAATACCCGCCATTTTTTTCGAGCTTACGACCTTTTTGATCGTATCATTTACTAATTGTACTGTCACTTCTTTCTCTAGATTTAATGTGAGATCTATCATAGAGCCAGTAATGACAGGCACACGCACCGAACCACCATCCAGTTTTCCTTTTAATTCAGGAATAACAAGTCCAATTGACTGCGCAGCCCCCGTTGAAGTTGGCACAATATTTTGAGCAGCACAACGTGCTCGTCTCATATCACGATGGGGAGCATCTTGAAGATGCTGATCTTGTGTATAAGCATGAATAGTCGTCATAAAACCAGATTTAATGCCAAAATTATCATGTAACACTTTTACTAAAGGAGCTAAACAATTAGTGGTACACGAAGCATTAGAAATAATATGGTGCACATCTTTATTATATAAGTGCTCGTTCACTCCCTGAACAATGGTCAAATCAACGTTTTTTGCTGGTGCAGAAATAAGCACTTTTTTAGCACCAGCGTTAAGATGAGCTTGTGCTTTTTTGCCATCATTAAAAACACCCGTTGATTCTAGTACCACATCAACTTGGTGTTTAGTCCATGGTAGATTTTCAGGATTACGTTCTTGATATACAGCAATTTTTTGATCACCAATAATTAAACAACCGCTCTTTACATCAACACTTTTAGCAAAACGCCCAAAAGCGGTGTCATATTTTAAAAGATGAGCTAGTTGTTCAATTGAACCCAGATCATTGATCGCTACAATGTTAATATCGTCTGAACATGTTTGTAATGTGCGTATAAAACTACGTCCGATACGGCCAAAGCCATTAATTGCTACATTAGTCATTATTACCTCCAATTAGATTAATAAAAAATACCAACTGGTACGGTAACACAAAAGCACCTTATCCCCTAATTAAAATAATTTTAATTTATATATAATTATAAAAAAACAATTTATTAAAATTTACTTATACTAAAAACAAGAATACCATAAATAAAATACATACCAATTAGTATGTAAAAAAATAAAATAAGGAAAATAAAAATGAATGAAAAAAGCAACTATCGTTGGTTTGTGCTTGGCATTGGTGTTCTTGCACAAGCAACATTTGCGATGGGGTTTGCAGGTATTCCAATTACAGGAATTTTAATGCGAGACGCTTATCATTTTTCATTGTACGAACTTGGCTTTGTTTTAGGTTCAATGGGATTAGGGGTAGCCGCTTCAGAAATAATCTGGGGGATCTTGACTGACAAACTGGGGGACAAGCGCGTATTAATTCTAGGACTATTATCATCATCAATAGTCTATGCCTTAATAGCCATACTACTAACACCTGAAGTATCGGTTGGCAACATTCAATATTTACAATTAGGATTTGCCTTAGCAATAGCAGGCTTTTTTAGTGGTAGCATTAATTCATCATCAGGCAGAACGATAATGTCATGGTTTAGTAATAAAGAGCGCGGTTTTGCTATGAGTATTCGTCAAACCGCTATTCCTGTTGGTGGTGCGATTGGTACAGGATTACTTCCTTGGCTAGCGTATTCATATGGTTTCGAACTAATGTTTATTGTATTAGCTATTACAGGCGCAAGTGTTGGTGTTGTGGTTGCATTATTTATCAATACCAAACATAGCGAGTTGAAGCATACAAACCAATCAAAAAACGTAATATCTTCACCATTAAAAAATATTGAAGTATGGCGAATTGTTATAGTAGCAGGTTTTCTAACTGTCCCTCAAATGTCAGTGCTGACATTTGGTAGTATTTATATGCAAGATATTTTAAACATCAGTTTAACATCAATATCAATTATTCTTATTGGCGTGCAAATAGGGGGTGGAATGCTGCGAATCTGGTCTGGTTACTATACTGACAAAAAAAATAACCGAATCCCATTATTAAAGTACTACGCCATATTAGGAGGGATAACTTCTTTAGTGTTGTGCTTAGTCGTTAATAACACTTATATGGGCATTACGTTTCTTGTGCTTACTGGTTTATTTGGGCATGCATGGCATGGTATTGCTTACACTGAAGCGGCTGTAAAAGCGGGTATTGAACGGGTAGGAACGGCACTAGGCATGATTGGCACTACTGTATTTATCACTTCATTTTTAACACCACTTATCATTGCTTATATTATTCATTGTTATGGATGGAGTATAGTCTGGGGGACTGTTTCGGTTATGACATTTGCTTCGTTGTTGTGTTTTATTTCATTCACAAAAAAGAAGAAAGCGTTACTTTCAACAGAAGATATTTAGCAATATTAAAAATTTAGGTAAGGTTTGAGTGTTAGTATAAAAAAGGGTTTGGAGAGGTTTATATTCAAAAAAACGGATAGAAAAAACTTTAATAAAATCAGTACCTTTCCTGACTGATTTTTGAGTGGAAAATTAGTTTTTTTTGTTAGTGCATAGAATGAGTTTGGTGCGGTGATTTCGGACGTTTTGACTTTTTGCGAATAAAATAGCCACAGTGACCACGTCCGATTTAGGGGATTTTTTGCGAAATCCCCTAAAAACCCCTCGCAAGGCTACAGAATGTGGCCTTCGGCGCCCCGACGCCGTCGCTCGGTCTTAACGCACCGTTTGTGGACGCGTTCCCGACGCACCACAAACTCGCCAAACGTCCTGTTTGGCGTGCTAACCTCGCTCTGTTGTCGGCACATTCTGACGCCGGAATAAGACAACAACATAACCTTAACTGTTTTTTGGAGGTTGTTTTTGTTTGATAAAAACGCCTCAAAAAAACTTCAATAAAATCAGTACCTTTCCTGACCGTTTTTTTGCGGTTAAGTGTTGTTATCCAGAGTGTGCTTTTATTGGTTTTGTGGATTTGTTAGTTGTTGGTATTTAACGCTAGTTATGCAAGTGGTTGATTTTGCTTAAAAAGAGTTAAATAAAAACTTCAATAAAATCAGTACCTTTCCTGACCACTTTTTTGCGGTTAAATGCAGTTATCCAGAATGTGCTTTTATTGGTTTTGCGGGTTTGTTAGTTGTTGGTGTTTAATGCTAGTTATGCAAGTGGTTGATTTTGCTTAAAAAGAGTCAAATAAAAACTTCAATAAAATCAATACCTTTCCTGACAACTTTTTTTGGGGTTTTTGCATTGCTTTTTAACACAAAAACAACTCACAAAAAAGACCTAAGGTTATGTTGTTGTCTTGTTTCGGCGTCGGACAAATTTGTCTGGAACAAATTTGAACATCTGAGCATAGCGAAGGTGGCCTCGTAGAGGCGAGTATCAGGATGATACGAGTAGCGCCGTAGGCCACCTTCTGTAGTCAAAACGTGGGATTGCAAAGGGAATTCGCTTTAATTCCCCTTGCTCGGACGTGGGCACGGTAGCTATTTTGTTCACCCAAAGCTAAAACGTCCGAAACCACTACACCTAACCCATTTTATGCACTAACAAAAAAAGCATTATTTTGATAAAAAAATCGGTCAGAAAAGATATTGATTTTATTGAAGTTTTCCTTGGTGTTTTTAGCAAAAGCCTAACCGCCCGAAACCTTACCGTACTAAAAATAGACCACCGCTTTAAACCGCCACAGCGTAATCCACTAAAACCGCCAACCACGCTTTCAGCGTCGGCGGCGGGGGGGAGCGCTATTGTGGCTTTGCCACAACGGCGCAACCCTAAGGGAAAACGCCCCAACTTACGCGGGGGCTTTATTCTTTTTTATATTATCCTCTCAGACACCGTAATCCCCTTCCGCGCCCTAAGGATTAAGAAATAAACGCTAAAAACTAAGGTGTAGTACAAACAGCAAAATTGCTGTTGGAAGATCTTTTGCTGTCGACGTCGCCATTATATGGGTCAATACGGAACTGGTCGCTACCTGTTGCGTTGCTTGACCAATTTTTGTAGGCGCCGGTGGAGAAGCCCGCATCAGCGTAGTGGTACATGGCTCCCCACTCAGTGAAAAACCCTGCCCCTATGTGACGCATGTAATAATTACCTAATGAGCTAGGTGTGGCGCCATCTATGCCATTTACACATGGGAAATATCTATCTACACCACACTTAGCATTGGTTAAATCACTTACCCTAGGCAATCGATAACCCAAACTATTACACCATGCTGTTTGATTAGGAGCGGTATCCCTTTTACTACTACGATTGACGAACCACTGCCTCAACACAAATCCATAACGAACCTCATTACCATTACTATCTCTACCTACCAACTCAAACGTCTGTGGCAAAGATGGACGTGTAAGTGGACTTGGATTACTTAAGCTTATTTGAGTACTATCAGCTTTAGGACCATGCAATGTTACCCGTGCTACATTTTTTGATTTATCACTAATCCATTCATCGGCTTGGACTGTATTTCCCTTAGGGTCTGTGAATGTACCAGAACGCGGCCTTGTCCAACTCACCGTTGTGCTTATACTACCACTTGTGTTAACTGTCCAACTTAACTGACTTCCGTCAATACCAGTAGGAATCTCCAAGTCAAAATACAAGCCATCTGCACCAGTCGTTGGAAAGTTCCTGTCGTAAGATGATGGACTTGTTGACTGAACTAAAAAGCCCCTCTTAGGATTCCATATGTTAGCAGGACCTGCATGGCGGGGGGAGTCGTAAGAAACGATGCCAGTTGTTCCACCCAACAACAAATTCGGCCTGACCGATTGCACAAAATAACAGCTGTTAACGGATGAATTCGGATTAATATAATAATCCACCGTAGCGCCACTAAAACTACTACTTCTTGGTACCCCATACTGCGTACTTAATGTACCACCTGTACTTGTTAAAGTTACCTTATAAGGTGCACTACATATACTTAATGCATCGCTGCGATTAACCGTATTACCGTTTTTATCCCTAAACGCCACCGATATACTCCCCGATGCCGTTACCTGTCCATCGCCATCATCATCTTTCCAATTCCCTTGACTAACCAAATCATTCATGGTGATTGAACTCTGAGATGGCGGTACTATCATATCTATATGACTTAAGTTATCCCCCACATTCAGCAACCTTATCGGATTGGTTGGTGTTGATGGGTTGGTTGACTTGGTATATTCCGTGCCATCCTGCAACTTTATCGTCAATAAACTGTCTGTATCAGTTAATTTAGTTTGCCCTCCATCAAACGTAAAATACGGCGCACTACCCTCTATTGCCATTGAGGTATAAGCCGATAACGCCTGTACTGCCTGCGTATATGACAATAACAACAATGGCGCAAAGAACAATGCCGATTTAAATAATAATGAAGATTTAAATAGTAATAGTGGTTTGGATAACCATTTAGATATCGACGATAACCCTGCCGAGGATGTGGCTGAAGGCGCAGTCGGTAAAAAAACCGATAATAACGCCGATTTCGCTACGCGAAATGACTTCGGTGATGAAAATAACTGTGGCGCCCTATTTTGACCACTGTGCGAATCAATAAGATTTAGGGCATAGGTTTGGCAGGCCAGATGCCAACCATGGTAGTGCATTTTTATTTCCCCGTCAAGTAATTTATTGTTTTATTTTAATTTTTTAAAAGCTATTGCTTAATTTTTTGAGCGATTTATTGTCTAGGCTAGACTAAGAATTATAACTTGATGGTGCATAATCTGCCACTTTTTTTGTTAATTTATTGTAAAGATTTGTTGTTAAATTGATGTTAGTATATTGTTATTTATTAATACAATGATAGGAATTAATGTTGATAGAATGGATATGCCGAAGTAGTCGTTTTACGTCAATGGGTGGAAATCCGAAAAGCTGTGCTAGGATTATATTGCAACTTTTTATTTTCATTCTTGTTTTTGTTCCATTAACCCATTGCTTTGCGCAAGAAAGAGCCTACCGAAATAAAGGCGATTATCTCCTTTTTACGCCCAAAGTTGGGGATATCTATTTGTTTAATTTAGTAAATGTTGGAAGAAACAGTAACGATAATTACAACGACTTTATTTATGATCTATATCAAAAGAAGATCATTAAAATAGATGATTCTGATATTGATAACTTCAATACTGACGATATTGGTAGATATCAAGACCTTTATGTAGGAATGAAGCTGTTAAGCTATAATTCAAGCAATTATGTCTACTCTGTTGCACTTTCGAATGTGGCTTATACTTCATTGAGCCAAGCTAAATCGAATCTTATTTTGTCGTCTTCTTATAGTAATCAGCATAATTTTCTTGATGATCGGGAAATGGCCGACTTGCGTCAAAACGATATTATGACCGATGTCATTCGTCAATCTTTGGGTAAATCCTTTAAGAAGGATCTTTATTATTCTGTGTTTAAGCCGATGATACATGATGTGTATTTAATTGATTTAGCTAAATTTAATACCTTTAATGA
The DNA here is from genome assembly GCF_009795865.1 of Gilliamella sp. Pas-s27. Lineage (NCBI taxonomy): Bacteria > Pseudomonadati > Pseudomonadota > Gammaproteobacteria > Orbales > Orbaceae > Gilliamella > Gilliamella sp. Pas-s27. The sequence continues at coordinate 4,566 of NZ_WTEW01000004.1, read as the reverse complement.
TAAATACAGTAATGAGTTTAGTCAGGATGATATTTATCAAAAAAAACTGGCTAATATAGATGGCGTAAGTACAGATGATTTTAATAAAGACGCGAAGAATAAGAGTAAGAAGATCTATGTTGGTATGAAGATGGTTTCTTACAGTTTAAGAAACGATGATTATCAGTTTGCTGTTTCAAACTCAGGTTATACATCGTTAAAAGAGGCTAAAATTAAGCTTCCGTCTTTTGATTATGATCGTTCTGATTTGTCAATAAGTGGCAAGGCGGTCAGGTATATGATTAATCATGGTATCTTTGTCGATAAAGTTCGCGAATCAGAATACCTGAGTAAAAGAAACAATGATAATGAGTAAGACGACAAATAAAACGGTGATCGATGACTTTAATATGAAAGCCGTGTAAGGTGACTTTGATTTTGTTGTAGCTGCTGTGCCCACGACGTGCCTTTGTGGGCACTAAAGCGTTGTTATGATTTGTTCTTGAAGCAGGGATTTTAAGTTCAGTTCAGCAAACATCTGCTTAAGCTTGCGGTTTTTAGCCTTTAGCTCCTTTAAGTGTTTGATATCCGAAGTTTCCATTCCGCCGTATTTTCCCCGCCATTTATAGAAAGTTGAATTACCTATGTCATATTTATGGCACAGTCCTTTAACGGGAATACCCGCTTCTGCTTCTTTTAAAATAGCTATGATTTGATATCCAGCCATTTTTTTCATAATTAAATCCCCTTTTACTTTTATCATAGAGAATTTTCTACTTTTTTGCTGTACTATTTTAGGGGATAGTTACAATAGTATTATGATATTCCTTCATAAAAGTATTCTAGGATATATTTATCAAAAGAATGTAAATTTTCGATTTTTTCGAAAATAGTATTTAATCCAATTTTATTAAAGGATTCTATTGTGGAATATAAGTCTATACCATCTTTCGTAAAATCAATAATTTCTGAAGTTTGAATTTTTTTTGAGATCATTCTAGGGAGTCCATACTCTTCCAATTGGAAAACCACTGGTGGTAGAAACATATATGAAAGTTTAAATATAAATGGAGAAAAATCTATACCTGATTCAGGTTTTATAGCTTTTAATAATATGTTCACATCATTCAATAGAGGTACTAGTTTATTTGTTGCTATCCTTTCTAATTTAAAAAAATCATCTATACCTATGCTATATTTGTTTAATTCGAGGAGTAATTGTGGAATATCTGATGCCCATTGATCAGGCATTGAACATATAAAGTTTATCAATTGACTATGAGAGATCTCCATCTTGCCACATCCCTCTATCTTAAGAACTTTATATAATGGGCTCATCCAATCTTTCGGTTCGGTTGAGTTTAACATTTTAAAACTTTCCCATGTTTCAGGTGAAGATTTTATTGCTTTAGCGATATTTAATAACGTTTGAGCATTACTATTATTTATTAAACCATCATCTTGAATTAGTTTATATCGCTCAGTGGTTAGTAAAGCAGACATTTCTTCTTTATAAGATATTATTGCTGCAATTTGCTGTTTGGTTAAAACTTGAGAGTATTCTTGTTCATCGGTGTCAAATAGTAACTTTTCAGTAAAAGCCAGATTTAGTTGTTCATCTTCTGGATCAGGGGGGGGGGCAAGAATAAATATTTTTCCAATGAAGTGTTTAAACATTCTTCCCCCTCGTCCGATGATATTTTGATAAGAAAAATCATTTAACAGAGATCTTCCATTTTTATTTGACCATAAAATCACATTTTCAGCCGAAGTGTTTACACCTTCAATAATGGATGATGTCGAAATTATTGTTTGTAGTCCATCAGCTTCCTCAAATAGTTTAATTTGAATTTGGCTTAATGATCTATGTAATTGTCCATTATGGATACCACAGCCTCTTTTTATTAAATTAATTAATGCCCAATTATTATCATTGTTATAGTTGATATTTAACCATTCAGCAAAAGAATTCAATTTTTCATTAATAATAGGATTAAAATGTAGTTGAATTAAGTCAGAAACCTCATTGATGTTTTTAAACGTTCCTGCATAGACCAATGATTTGTTATTTGAGTTTTTTAAAATATCAATTAGTGTTGTAGATTTTTTTGTTAAATCATTATCAATTTCTTCAAAAAGATTATGTTTTTCTAAAAAAACTGTATTAAAGTCTAAAGGAATGAACTCCATCCCTTTAGTAAAAAAGTTATTATTTAAGCTTTTTATATTGGGAGCTAAAAAATACTTTTGTTTAGTTTTTTTATTTAATTTTAGTAATACCCTTAATAACATGAAGGAGCGTTCTTTATCAAATTTTTCACTGGCTTTATAAAACTCATCAATGATTAATATATCAATACTTTCGATTTTTTTTACGTAGTTAATTGCTCGTTCTTGAGGAAATATAAATATATTTTTTGTACTTAAAGTGGCATCTATTGTTGTAATAATTTTATATTCGTTAGCAAATTTCTTATTGATTCGCCTTCTCGTTTCGTCTGTTAATGCTAAAGTAGGTACTATTAACATTACATTTTTAGGTTTAGCGATTGCTATAAAAGCATCAATGATAAAGCTTTTACCAAAACTGGTCGGTGCACTAACGGCGATGCTTTGTCCTGCTAATAATTTTTGCAATAATATTGATTGTCCTCTATGTAATGTAATCGGTTCTCTGTCACCCGTATTGATTTTGAATGATTGATAAGCAAAACGTTCTTGCCAATTAGCAGTTTCTTGATCTATATATGGATATAGACCAGTATCTCTTATCAAATGATTAATTAATGGCGTATAAACTATATTATTACTTTTACAATAATCTAATAATTTTATTAATTCGTTCCGCGCAAGAGATTCATCGCCTATATTCAATGAATTATTTATTGAATGGCATACATTAAATATATCTAATTCCATTGTTATTACTGTCCTTTATAGTGCTCAACATTAGTAATAAAATCCTTAACAATAGTATCTTTACATGGGACTGGAAACAAAATGAGATGAAATTTGATTTCAAAATAGTTAAATATGTCCTTTAGCTTTGCAAACTGTATTGAGAAATAGTTTAGAGCTCTATCTAAATGGTATTTCTTTATTTCATTTTTGTATTCTTCGGTCATTAAATTTACATTCGCAGTAATTGAACATTCATGCAGCAATAGAATTGGAATATTTATTTTCTTTTTTAGATCGTCTAAAGATTCATTTAGTGATAAAGCTTCTTTTATTTTTTCTTTCAAACTTGAGTCGATCTCAAGGAGATCAATATCTGATATATTGGTAATAATACTGTTTTCTTTTCTTATTTTTTCGGGGGCTAAGAGGTTACCAACAGAATTAATTATTCTAGGTAAGCGTTCATTTTCAATATTATTATAGAATTTAGCTTCACCAAACCATAATGAGAAATTTTCATTAGATTCAATTACAATATGAACGCTATCAGAGCCTTTAGCAAAATCTTGAGCGTTTTGTTTATAAAAAATTTTGGGTACTACCGGTAAAGCTCCATAATGCTCTTTCATTATCCCATATAAAAGAATCTCTGCTAGTTCGCCTCCTTCTCCATAATTATTTGTCTTTGTTAGCCTGAGGTTTTTTGCTGCTGATGTTAGTAATGAGTGTGATTTGTTAGCTAAACTTTCGCGTTCTTTGTGGGATAGTGCTGTTTCAGCTATATTATTCCAAATAAAATGTTTAAATTTTGAATATCTCCATTTCCCATTTTCAAAATCATTAATAATACTTAAAATAAAATCATTTTCATGAACATTGCTATTGTCACATAGATTAATTAAGGCATCATTGATTATAATTTGAAAATCCATTATATACCCTTAACTTTTGTATTCTTATCAATATAACAGATTATCAGTATATTATAAATATAGTTTTTTAACCATATTTTAGGTTATAAACTTGTTGAATATACCTTCCTCGCCCATCCTCATGCCCCAAATCCATCTAGACTTTAGCTAATACATCTTGTTCGCTGTAACCTTGTTTTAGATATTCGTCTACTTGGTGTTGGGTAAAGGTGTATCTTAGACAATTAGGTGAATTCTTATCCGTTAAGCCGAAACGATATGTGCTTTTTCTCTAGTAATTCATGGCTTGTTTTAGTGTAATAGTCTTCACTTAATCTGACAGTTGAGTTATTTTATAACACAAAAAGGAGAGTCAGAAATGAATCAAACAGCCAAAATCATTAAACCTAAATTAGGACTTCTAGAATTAGCTAAGCAACTCGGTAACGTTCAACAAGCTTGCAAAGTCATGGGATACAGGAGCCACATATAGAACAAGCCGTTGTCAATATGGCCTATGAATATCCAGCTTATGGGCAACATCGAGTTGCCAATCAACTCCGCCAAGAAGGCATCATGGTGTCAGGGAGTGGTGTACGCTCTATTTGGCTACGTCATGATTTAGAAAGTTTTAAAAAACGCTTAATAGCCCTAGAAACCAAAGTGGCACAAGAAGGCTGTGTGCTCACTGAAAATCAATTACAGGTCCTTGAAAAAGCCAAAGCATCAAAAGAAGCGCATGGTGAAATTGAGACACATCATCCGGGTTATTTAT
>NZ_WTEW01000049.1:0-4398 GCF_009795865.1 Gilliamella sp. Pas-s27 | reverse complement strand
TTATTTTGCTCATCGGACACGCATTTTGTTAAAATGAAAACCGATGAGTAATAGGTGTCTGTCAGGTTAAGTTTGAGCTACTACATTTTATTTAACATTTTGTTATTAATTTTATTACCACCTTTAGCTTATGCTTCTAATATTGATTCTAATAAAAATCATTATTATTTGATAATGAAAGATAAAATTAATGTAGAAAAACAAGAAAAAGATTGGTTCATCGGAGCTTTAGACAATTTGATTACTGGTAATAAACAAAAAATTAGCATTTCAGGTTGTGATTTTAAACGTTTTGAAGGAAATAAAAAAAACATCAATAATCAATTAAAAAAAATCAATTTTTTTGAAAATTATGATGAAGAATTAAACAAATATAATTTATTGTTAAATGATTTTGATGAACTTTTTTTAATAGATTCATCAAATCTATCTGAAATGTGTATTGGATTCAGTTATACAACGATCATTTTACTTAATGATAATGAATTAATGATTCCTTATAAACAACATCTAATTTTCTACAAACAATTAGTCAATACAGATGAAAACAAAATAAATAATTTAAAAAGAAATGAAAATTGCCTTCAATACAAACAAGTTGATATGGAGACCACTCATACTTGTTATTATCAAAACATGACAATATTGGATGTATATGAAGCAATGAGCTTTGATCCTTCAAACGTATTTAGAAAAAAGATCAAAATAGGGGAAGATTTTTCGGACATTTATGAAGATGATTATCTGAGAGTTGAAGTCGAATATAAATGGAAAGGGGAAAATAAGCTAGAGATTGTACAATATTTTGATGGAGGAGTGACTTATTACACATTTGTTAATCAAGAAAATAGAACAAAACTAATAACCAAACTTTCGCCAGATTAAAAAATGATACAAAATGATAGTTTTTAGTGAATTAAGGTTACTCGGAGATAATAAGTAAAGCCTGCCGATACAAGGTTGGGTGAATATAAAAGACAATGCGCAAGCGCATATCAAACGACGTAGTCCATGGCACTGGCCAGGGTTTGAAACGATAGAAGAAAAAGCCTCGGTTGGTGAATTATCAGACAAGATTGGCAAGAATAGAGTGGCGAAATTAGATTTAGCCGATTACACGCCAGCGATGAAGGCACTACACCAAATTTTGACAGGGACACTGATATATTCAACACAACGAAAAAAGAACTTACCGCCACCAACTTTTACGGATAGCGATTTAAAAGAAGGATTACGTAGAAGCTGGACGGCGGAGTTGATAGGGCATTTACTGGTAAAATATGAAAGTGAATGGTATGCCGATGAAGCGTTAAGCAAATGGAATGAAATTGATGACTTATTTGAAGAAGAAAAACAACAACAAAAAACGCTGATTGAAGCGGGATTAGATGAGTGGAGAATCACCGAGCTTTATCAGCGTGATATTGCGATGAAAAAAGTAGATGAAGCGCATGAACATGTCAAAAAAAATTGGCAACTAGAAAAAGCGCAACGCATTAAACCCTCACTGTGGTGGCAACAAGTGGCACAAGCACAAGCGCAAGCTCAAACAACCAGCACAGAACAAAGCGATGCGAATGCTAATACCCCGAAACTATCCAATCTATCAACTGACGGCAAGGCGTGGTTTATTCACCCGGTGGCGATGGTGGATTATTTTGCAGGAAACAATATCCTTTTCAAAAAGGGGGATAAAGATGAAATTATTCGGGAAATTAATATCAGACTTGCTGGATTTGGTGGCAATGTGCCAACAGATGAATTTACCGAAAGAACCGAAAATATGATCAAACAGTTTCAACGTGATTATATGCAAGTCAAGGAAACGGGCGTTGTGGATATGAATGTGATAAAAGCGATTGATGAATTTCATGAGGAATATGCAATCAGTAATACAATTTGGCTACAACTTAAATGTAGGTGTTCTCCTAAAAAATGTAGTGGATTTGGTAATGGTTTAGGAACAAATACTTCACCAGAACGATATAATACTTATGAATTTCCGAGTATACATAGATCATTATTATTTGGATTTTCTGCATTAATTTTTTATTTAAGTAGACAAAATGTCTATAAATTTAGAGAAATTTCTTCAGGATATCGCTGCCATTCTCATAAGGATGGAAAGACAGCTAACCATAGAGGAAAAGCATTAGATATTCAATTTAATAAAGGTACATGGGCTATCGGAGGACTAAATAAAAATAATATTGCACCTTTACTATATATTCGTGATAACTTTTTTAAGACTTATCTTAACGCGCAAGATAATTGGAAGGAAAAGAATCTTTTTACAACAGAACCAATAGGCTTGGATGCCAATGACAAACCTATAACTGGATATACTTATAGTTGGATTCATATGGATGTTAGATCATTTGAAAAACAATATTTATTAGATGAATATTTTTGTACTGATGCTACCACTTTAAATAAAGAAAAATTAATTACACTTATTAATAAATAGCCCAAATAAATTATAAAAGAGGTTAATAATGTTAAAAATTACAATTAGATTTATATTTGTATGTTTGTATTGTTTTTTTCCATTAATGACAAATGCTAATGAGATAAAATGGCAATTAGTTGATATCACTTATTTATCAGATCATTCAATTCAAATCGAAAAATTACTGGCACTACTTGAAGGAACAAAAAATATATCAGTTAAAAGTTCAAATAATAAACTAATAATTGACGAACATAATGTGATTGAAGTACGGGAAACAAAAGAAAAATTATCACCAAATGTTCATAGCTTATTGCAAGAAGAATTAGAGCGTTTAAATTTAACTGATAATAAACAAAAAAAACAATATTTTACATTTATGACTTTGCCGCAACAGTATAATTTAAACCAATCTTTGGCACTTATGTCTGATTATCTCTTTTTATTTAGTAATGATGAATTTATTTTAACCTTTAAAGATAAACAAAAAATACATCATGATTTTTCGGATTTATATAACAAATTCAATACAGCTAATCTACCATTAGCCAATCGCTACTTTCCCCCAGATGCAAAAGATGGTTTTTTGTCCATGCCTGATGAATTTAATTATTTTTTTAAAGGGATGATAGATGATGGTAATTTGAAAGCAATAAAATTAAAGACATACAAAGAAACAAAATTGATATTATTATCTTCATATTCCATTGCTGGTTATCCTAAATTATCATTAATCAGCTTGTCAGATGATTTAAATATTATTGATAGATTAGAAATAGGAGAAAATTATGAGATGGAAGATGGAGTAACTTTGATTGAATATGCTATTGATAAGAATTACCTTGTTACTCTTAATAAGGTTGAATATCGAGATAATAACTTACCTAAATTATTAGATAAAACAAATTATATCATTAATAATAAAGGAAAATTTATTAAAGTAGAAAAATAAAAATAGCTACTCTCCTAACGAGGCTATTAATGTGGCTATATTTGAACTAAACATTTTAACGGAATAACGAAAGAAGCTGACATTTTCACTGAAACATTTAATTTTTTATTATTAGTTGACTATGAAAGTGAATGGTATGCCGATGAAGCGTTAAGCAAATGGAACGAAATTGATGACTTATTTGAAGAAGAGAAACAACAACAAAAAACGCTTATTGAAGCGGGATTAGATGAGTGGAGAATCACCCAGCTTTATCAGCGTGATATTGCGATGAAAAAAGTAGACGAAGCGCATGAACATGTCAAAAAAAATTGGCAACTAGAAAAAGCGCAACGCATTAAACCCTCACTGTGGTGGCAACAAGTGGCACAAGCACAAGCGCAAGCTCAAACAACCAGCACAGAACAAAGCGATGCGAATGCTAATACCCCGAAACTATCCAATCTATCAACTGACGGCAAGGCGTGGTTTATTCATCCGGTAACGATGATGGATTATTTCCGAGAAAAAACAAGCCGTTGGCATGAGCCTTTAGAATACCCACAACGAACGTGTTATAGTTCAAACCGCAGTCTTAATAAATGGAATGGTGCTTTTGGTTATGTGAGAGATGAGGGAACTAAAGCTCATACAGGGTTAGATTTATTTGCGGATATAAATACCCCTTGCTATGCCTGTTTAGATGGTGAAATAGTCCAATATGACGTAGAAAGTGGATATGGCAATGTGCTGGTTATTAAAGTTGAAGGTGATGATTTACGCGCATCAAGAAATGACTATACGCTTGAATTTACTGACAAAGACAAAAAAGAGATAGTCCAAGCCGATAATTTTAATATTAATGCTGACTATTTTTACTTACGTTATTGTCATTTAAGTAATAAACGTGCTGACTTAAAAGTTAGGGATAAGGTTAAATCGGGCGATTTGATAGGCTATACCGGTGATACCGGTAATGCTAAAGGACTTTGTAACCCTCATTTACATTTTGAAATTG
>NZ_WTEW01000048.1:0-4429 GCF_009795865.1 Gilliamella sp. Pas-s27 | reverse complement strand
CTGCTGTTTTATTGTAAAACATCAATAAACATAAAACCGCCATAAGGCGGTTAATTTATTAAAAATAAGTTGAAATAAAAAACTTCAATAAAATCAATACCTTTCCTAGGCATTTTTTAATCAAAATGAAACCTTATCAGATTGCTTATTTTGCTAAAAAATTATACAAAAAGTAATCACTATTAATAATAATTCAATCTTGTAAAAAATTTTCAGGAAACTATACGTTTTAGTATAATTTTCTCTTACCACCTTCCAAAAGAGTGATCTTAATCACAAAAATAAAAAATAGACCCATTTTAACAATGTGACACTCATCACATTTATCAATTTTTTTTAATGAATTGAATAACTAAATCCTTCTACAATAGCAACATGATGATTATATCAATCAATAAGGAAAGTTTTATATTATGACAAATTCAAACATCAAATTAAAAGTTCAAAATTTTGGGCGATTCTTAAGTAATATGGTCATGCCAAATATCGGCGCATTCATTGCTTGGGGATTTATTACCGCTATTTTTATTCCAACGGGTTGGTACCCAAACGAAAGCATTGCCAAATTGGTTGGACCGATGATTACTTACTTATTACCACTGTTGATTGGTTATACTGGCGGTAAATTAGTTCACGGTGAACGAGGCGCCGTTGTTGGTGCAATCACAACAATGGGAGTTATTGTTGGCGCAGACATCCCAATGTTCTTAGGCGCAATGATAGTTGGCCCTCTAGGTGGTTGGATAATAAAACAATTTGATAAAGCCATCGATGGAAAAGTCAAAAGTGGTTTTGAAATGTTAGTCAACAATTTCTCGGCCGGTATTATTGGTATGTTACTTGCATTGCTTTCTTTTTTTGCAATTGGACCTTCTGTCGTTATTGCATCTGGTAAATTAACCCTTGCCGTTAATTTCTTAGTTGAGCATAATTTACTACCTTTAACTTCGATCATCATTGAACCAGCTAAAATTCTTTTCTTAAATAATGCGATTAACCACGGTATATTTTCACCATTAGGTATTCAACAAGCCGCTGAGTATTCTCAATCTATTTTCTTTTTAATTGAAGCAAATCCTGGCCCTGGTTTAGGTTTATTACTCGCTTATATGTTCTTTGGTAAAGGTTCTGCAAAAAGTTCAGCTAGTGGCGCAGCAATCATTCATTTCTTTGGGGGAATTCATGAAATTTATTTTCCATATGTCTTAATGAACCCTCGTTTAATTATTGCAGTAATTTTAGGTGGAATGACAGGCGTATTTACTTTGACACTATTTGGTGCAGGATTAAGCTCACCGGCATCACCAGGTTCAATTATCGCCGTTCTTGCCGTCACTCCAAAATCATCAATGCTTGGTGTAATTATTTCTGTCATTGCGGCAACAACAGTAACGTTTATCGTTTCAGCTATTTTACTAAAAACTACAAAAGAAACTGATAAAAGTCTTGAAGATGCAAAATCGAATATTTCTGCAATGAAAAATGAATCAAAAGGAATTTCCAATGGTATCCTTGATCTTGCTAAAGTTAAGAAAATCATAGTAGCTTGTGATGCAGGAATGGGCTCAAGTGCTATGGGCGCCGGTGTCTTACGCAAAAAAGTTCAAGATGCAGATTTGGATATTTTTGTCACTAATGTAGCGATTAATAATCTACCAGATGATGTTGACATTGTTATCACACATAAAGACTTAACCGATCGCGCAAAACAACATGCACCAAATGCACATCATATTTCATTGACTAACTTTTTAGACAGCCAATTATATAGCCAACTCGTGGCTGACCTTTTAAGTTCTCAAGCGAATAGTGGCACAATAGAAACAGCATCTGCAAGCAATCAATCGACTGATAATGCCCCTTTATTTAAATTATCAGAACAAAATATCTTTTTAGGACTAACAGCTAAAAATAAAGAAGAAGCCATTCGCTTCGCTGGGCAAAAATTAGTCGATAATGGTTATGTTGAAACTACCTATATAGAAGCAATGCTAGAACGTGAAAAACTAACATCAACTTATTTAGGAGAATCAATAGCTGTCCCACATGGTACTATTGAATCAAAAGACGATGTTATTAAAACTGGTATCGTATTTTGCCAATACCCAGCTGGAGTTCAATTTGGTGATGAAGAAGACGATAAAGCAAAAATAGTGATCGGTATTGCTGCTCGCAATAATGAACATCTTGATGTCATAGCAAAATTAACTAATGCATTAGATGATGAAACTATTATTGCAAAGCTAGCAACAACAAATAGTGTTGAAGAAGTTTTAGCAATACTCAGCTAACCTAGTTCTATTTCCCGCTTGATGCGGGAAATTAAGTTAAACAGTTAAATTAAATTTAAGGATTATTATTATGCAAGCACTACACTTTGGCGCAGGTAACATTGGACGAGGTTTTATAGGTAAATTACTATCCGATGCTGGCGTACTGGTCACATTTGCTGATGTAAATCAACAAATTATTGATGCTATAGCCACTCGTCATGAATATCCAGTAAATGTTGTTGGTGAACAATCTACCACCGAAATAGTTAAGAATGTTGATGGAATTAACAGTACCTCTAATGAAGTTATCGATTATATTGCCAAAGTAGATTTAGTTACCACCGCTGTTGGTCCACAAATTTTAGCGCGTATCGCCCCTACTGTCGCACAGGGAATTATTGCAAGGCACAAACAGGGAAACACAGCACCACTTAACATTATTGCTTGTGAAAATATGGTTCGTGGTACGAGCCAATTTAAACAAGAAATATTTAAAGCACTACCAGAAGATCTTCACCAATGGACAAATTCCCATATCGGTTTTGTCGATTCAGCCGTGGATCGCATTGTACCACCTGCAACATCAAAAACAGGTGATATTCTCGAAGTCACTGTTGAAACTTTTTCGGAATGGATTGTTGATGAAACACAATTTGTCGGTAATATCCCCTCAATTAATGGAATGCAACCTGTTGATAATTTAATGGCTTTTGTCGAACGCAAGCTATTTACCTTAAATACAGGACATGCAATCACAGCTTATTTAGGTTTTTATAATGGTATTGCTACCATTCGTGATGCAATTTTAAACGAAAAAATTCGTTTAGTTGTACGTGGTGCTATGGAAGAAAGTGGTCTAGTACTCATTAAACGTTACAATTTTGATGAGCAAAAACACATGGCCTACATTGAAAAAATCTTAACTCGTTTTGAAAATCCTTATTTACATGATGATACTGCTCGTGTTGGTCGTCAACCAATTCGTAAATTAGGGACTAACGACCGTCTAATAAAACCATTGCTCGGAACATTTGAATATCAAGTCAAAAATACGAATTTATTAGTAGGTATCGCTGCTGCGCTTAATTATCGCAATAATGATGATGAACAAGCGGTTGAATTGGCTAACCTCATTACTGAAAAAGGTGTTAAACATGCTTTTTGCCAAATTTCGGGGATTGATGTTAATAATTCTATTGTTAAGCAGGTTGAAGAATTTTATACTGCAATGCAAAATCATCATTTTATATAATCTCTAATGCCCGAATCGATATTACAAGAAGATACGATATTAGAAAAACTTAACCAGCAAGCTGATATTCATAGCTTGCTGGTAGTTGCTATTAAGTTAATCAATGACAATATCGACAAATTAATTCTTAAAGTTTTTCGAAAAGAACCTCATGCCATTAAATTTGTCATCCCTTCGTTAATTGGTAAAAATGGTCCACTTAATGATACAGCTGTTTGCTTAAAATTACTTTATGCTCTTGGCATCATCACTCGTGAAGATTATGAAGACATTGAATTGCTAATAGCTATTTTAGATGAATTAAACCAAGACGATAAAAAATACACTTATCTAGATGATGAAATTCTAGGTCCCATCAGCTTGTTACATGACATGGTATTACCGCCCAATTGGACTTTGCAACAAGATGAAGACAAAGAAATAGGAATTGTAGATACGTTAAAATCCTCAATATATCAAAATCGCTATCAGCAAATGATACGTTCCGCACTCATCATCGCGATTACTGAGCTAACGGTTCGCATTATTAATAAACAAAAGATTGACTATTTCCCATAATAATATTAGGTGTAAATTTGCTATTTTCGATATGTTATTTATTTTTGTTTAAAAAAATTATTGTTAATTTAAAATAAAATGATTTAACTAGTAAAAACATCGATTCATTCAAGCTGATTGTTTGCTTTATTTATCTCAAACCTCTCAATAATTCGATTTAAATTTTATTATTCTACCAACATTTTCAAACTCAAAACATATGGATAATATCTTTGATGTCCTAGTAGTTTTAGAATGGATAGTATTGGTATGAAAAAACCACAAGAAATTACCAATAAAACGCTATCGCTTGATTTTAAACGCAATAAACAAATTCACTGCTGTTTTATTGTAAAACATCAATAAA
>NZ_WTEW01000047.1:0-4523 GCF_009795865.1 Gilliamella sp. Pas-s27 | reverse complement strand
CGAATGCTAATACCCCGAAACTATCCAATCTATCAACTGACGGCAAGGCGTGGTTTATTCACCCGGTGGCGATGGTGGATTATTTTTCTGGTGCAGATATTGTTACTTATCATATTTATCATGACGGAAAAATTGAAAAACATATACCAGAAAAAATACTAACAGGGTATGAGCAAAAATATAAATACGTTTATCATGATAAGAATAATAGTGAACATGAAATATGTATAGCAGATTGGCATACAACTAAAAAGAAAGAAGACGGTGTAACAATAAGTGCACCAAATAGAAATGATACCAATATTATTGAATATAAAGAAAATGTCAATGAAGGATTTACAAGTAAAAGAGTTAAATATAAAAATGGTGATATTGCAGAATATGGCTTTCATTCTAATAAGAAAGGTTCTATTTGGCGATTATATAGAGCATTAGATGAGAAAATTGAAATAGTTCGGATGCCTGATGAAATTAATTATACAAAAAGCTCAGTTACGATTAAATATCGGTTCAGTAATACCAAAAGAAGATATACTGGGCCGGGTCCTTTAGCTGGTTTTATAGGTGCTCTTGCTGAGATAGGGTTTGAATTGACAACGACAGGAAGTTGTTTTTACGAAGCCTCCTGCTTTCCTAGTGCTGAACATGTAAATGGTAAAAGCGTTGATACTTTATATAAATTAAATGTTCAGCAAGATCAAAAAATTATTGATGCTATGGCTAAATTTCATTTTAAAGAAAGGTTTATAGGAATAAGTTCATATTTTTATAAACTATCCAATGCTCAGAATTTAAATGACTTACATGATATTCATTTGCATTCAGGCGATTTTGATTTTAGCCAAATAAAAGAAATTAAAATATGATATTTAGATAAAAGGATGAATGTCCATGAAAAGAAGACTATTTATAATATTTTGTTATTTTATTACTATTTATGCTGATGCTAAAGTTGATAATGACTTGGATAAAAAGATTACAATCAATAAAATAAGAACATATCAAGGTGATAATTTTGTTAGTAAAAAAAATTATGTGAAAAAGATAGATTCTACTTGTGTATTAGTTAAGCCATATGAAAGCGGCAGAACACAAAAAGAGATAGATAAAGAAAGAGAAAAATGTATTTTATCGAAAATAACTTTTGATTATAGTGAAATAATTAACCAAATGGCATTAAATGAAAAAGTATACTTGCCTCCAATAAATGGTATTAATGTTTATTTAGAAAAAGTAAAAGAGATAGATCCTTCTAGTCTAGAAACTGTAACTACCGCAGAAGTTAAACTTTTTACAGAAATTAATGATCAAATAAGTGATAGTCTCACCATCTATTACATAAAAAATGATTATGATGCTTTTTATGTAGAGTCCCAATATTATTACATAGATAATTTTATATACATTTTAAAATATGGTTCTGATGAAGATGGTTCATTAGTTAGGTTCTGGAAAAAATATTCAATCAGTAGCAATGGAAAATTTAAATTGGAGGATTTATTCGAATGTCACTTTGATAATAATTTTGACAAAAATATATGTAAATGATTTTTTAAATATTTGAATTATCCAAGTGATATTGAAATTACTTTATATTATAACTGAATTGTCATTATATTTGGTATAGCGTAAATTAGATTTAAAAGATTATACCCGGATGATGAGAGTATTATACCAAAACATGACAGAAACAATGATTTATTCAACGCAATGAAAAAAACATATATCCAATTTTTGCGGATGCAGCATTAAACAAATGGAACGAAGTGGATGACTTATTTGAAGAAGAAAAACAACAACAAAAAACGCTTATTGAAGCGGGATTAGATGAGTGGAGAATCACCCAGCTTTATCAGCGTGATATTGCGATGAAAAAAGTAGATGAAGCGCATGAACATGTCAAAAAAAATTGGCAACTAGAAAAAGCGCAACGCATTAAACCCTCACTGTGGTGGCAACAAGTGGCACAAGCACAAGCGCAAGCTCAAACAACCAGCACAGAACAAAGCGATGCTGATGCTAATACCCCGAAACTATCCAATCTATCAACTGACGGCAAGGCGTGGTTTATTCACCCGGTGGCGATGGTGGATTATTTTAAAGTTGAAAAAAATAAAAGGGTTTGCCCTATAACACCTAACTATAGAAGTCATTTTGTTTTACATTGTACTGATGGAAATATGTCAGAGGAGACTATCAAGGCAATAAATAATGTTAACAATCCAGAGAAAAAAATGTATGGGCAACAAAAGCTGAATCTAGAAATAATTTAAAAGGAAGAATGTTTCATGTCGAAATCAATTATAAAAGTCCTGATGTTCCTACAGATAACCAATATCAAGCTCTTGCGGATTTATATATTGAAGCTTCCGATATTGAAGGTTGTTGGCCAATTATAGTTCCTCATATCGAAGTTGATAGAGGTATTCCAAATGGTCATGGTGACCCTACAGATTTTGATTATAATAAATTTTATTCTATTTTAAGGAGTAGAAATGTACCGATAGATGATATTCCTCATTTTGAACATGAACGGTACTGGGGATATAGCAAATCAAAAATTCCATTTGCAAATGACAAATATTCATGGCCGCCAATTTTATCTGGTAATCCACATAACAAATAAGGTTATTATATGAAACAATTAATTTTATTATTTTTGCTGTTACCTAAATTATTATTAGCTCAAGAGGTATATTCTAATTCTTCTAATCAAGAATATTTATCTTTAGGTAGTACGGAAAATGATAAGCAAAATTTCTTAAATCTTAAAACTGGAATGATAGATTGGATAAATCTATCAGATTTACAGAAAATGCAACAAACAGATATGTTATCGCCACATACTTTTTGGGATAAAGTTAACAACAATTCTATAGTTTTTTATGCGAATGGTTATGAACCATTCTGGAATGCTAAAATAAGTAAGAATAAATTGCAATTCATTTCCTTAAAAGAAAAAAATATAAATATCACTATAGATATAAAAGATTCTTCTTTAACAAGAAATTTTGTGGTTATTTTTCATTCTAAAGACGGTGTGTGCGGTTTAATTCGTAGTCTTCCTAAAGGAGCTTTTTGTGAAGCAAATCTTGATGAGATAATCTCAATATATGAAATTTTTATTGATTATAAAGGTGAAATATTTGAGGGCTGTGCATATTTAGACAAATTGTAAGTTGTTTTTAATATAAAAAAGCCACGGTAGGGGAACTATCAGACAAGATTGGCAAGAATAGAGTGGCGAAATTAGATTTAGCCGATTACACGCCAGCGATGAAGGCACTACACCAAATTTTGACAGGGACACTGATATATTCAACCCAACGGAAAAAGAACCTACCGCCGCCGACTTTTACGGATAGCGATTTAAAAGAAGGATTACGCCGAAGCTGGACGGCGGAGTTGATAGGGCATTTACTGGTAAAATATGAAAGTGAATGGTATGCCGATGAAGCATTAAGCAAATGGAATGAAATTGATGACTTATTTGAAGAAGAAAAACAACAACAAAAAACGCTGATTGAAGCGGGATTAGATGAGTGGGGCATCACCCAGCTTTATCAGCGTGATATTGCGATGAAAAAAGTAGATGAAGCGCATGAACATGTCAAAAAAAATTGGCAACTAGAAAAAGCGCAACGCATTAAACCCTCACTGTGGTGGCAACAAGTGGCACAAGCACAAGCGCAAGCTCAAACAACCAGCACAGAACAAAGCGATGCGAATGCTAATACCCCGAAACTATCCAATCTATCAACTAATGGCAAGGCGTGGTTTATTCATCCCGTGGCAATGATGGATTATTTTAATATTAGAAGTACTGAAATTATTTTCCCATTAAAAGTAAAACCAATAAACAATTTTGATATGCAATTTGGTAAAAGATTTAATTGGACTAAAAATGATAATCAAACAATGTTTGGAGCGAATCGTAGTGGAGGTAAAAGGAAACATGCGGGACGTGATTTATATACAGAACCTTATACGGAGATTGTCGCAGTATGTGATGGTGTTGTGCTACAAATTAGCGGATTTTATTCAGAAACCGATCAAATAACAATAAGACATAAAACGAGCAGTGGGCGTCAATTTATTATTCGTTATGGTGAAGTAGATCACGATAGTATTAAAGTTAAAGTTGGTGATGTTGTTAAACAAGGTACTGTACTTGCAAAAACAGGAAAATTAATAAAAGCTGGTAAACCGGAAGTTGTCAAAAACGGAAAAGTCATTTACATGTTACATTTAGAGTATTATTCAGGAAAAGGTGGCCTAGATTTGAAAAAACCGTTGACTGATAGAGCAAACTTACCTTACCAAAGACGTTCAGATTTAATAGATCCTTTGGAATTGTTAAAAGAAGGGTATCAAAGTACTTTTGGGGTGGAACTTTAGTAATTAGGAGTTAAAGATGAAAAACTTTTTATTTGTAATGGTCTTTACTTAATCTGACATTCAAGTTATTTTATAACACAAATAAGGAGAGTCAGAAATGAATCAAACAGCCAAAATCATTAAAC
>NZ_WTEW01000046.1:0-4750 GCF_009795865.1 Gilliamella sp. Pas-s27 | reverse complement strand
TATTTTGCTCATCGGACACGCATTTTGTTAAAATGAAAACCGATGAGTAATAGGTGTCTGTCAGGTTAAGTTTGAGCTACTACACTTTATGATAAAAGCGGAAGTGATTTTAATAGTAAAAAGTACTATTTTTTGAGTTCTTAACAAAATTACAATGCTATGTAGAGACAATTCTCGATAGTGATCGTTCTTACATGTTAAAAACATAAATTGGAGTGGGAAACGAGGTTCGAACTTTATATGTAACCTGCTATAAATAATAACAAATATAGCTCAAAAAAACAAGGGATTAATCTTTTGTTTTTAGTTCATATAGAAAGTTTCCTTAATAATGTTAAAATAACCCTCTACTAAAGCGAGGGTAGATCAATCCGTATTGCTAAACGATTTGCTGTCAGATGTATATTAAAATTTCGCTCAGAAATATCAATACATGGCTTGAATTTCGTAGCGTAAATTTATGATCTCATTTAGTTGAACACGCAATGCATTGACACTATCTGATTTATTTTCAGATTGTGAACGTATTTCATGAAGGGCCTCATCGATATTTTTGAGAGGCAGATTAAAGCCGATATCTAGCAATTTATCAAGCTTTTCGTCGATACTCTTACAAGCGGTATCGCTGTATTCTTTAAAGTTCTTACGAATCTCCCGTTTTACTTTAAGCATCTCTTTTGCATACTCGGACTGTTGATAATCATCATATATTTGCATTCCTACCCCAAGAAGAGCCATAGCTGGACCTAGAAATTTTGCACCTTTTCCGATTTTATCCGCTATTTTTAATGCTTCCCAAGCTTTGAACTTGTAGCCAAAGAAACTACCTATCTCTTTAATAGTGCTGTGTAATGCACTACCCGAAACTGATTTAAGGCCTGTTTTAGATGCATCACCAATAGCGCTTTTTGCAAGGAAAGAGAATCCTTTCTCTGCAGATTTTGTCATACTCTGACTGAGAGCACTGTTAAGTTTCAAGGGGTCGTCCATAGAGACACTATCAACTTTGCCTTGTTCAATTTCAGGATTAAAACTCTTTGCCGCTTTTAGAGCTTCAAAGATCTTCAAACTAGCAGGGCTATTCGCCAACTCGACTAACTCAGCTTCAAGATCTGATAGGCACTCGCCTACAGTCATTTGTAACTCACTCAAAGTAGAATTTATGAGTTGCTCACATTCGTAAATTGAGTTGTCCTGTACCTTTTCAAACTCTTCCTGCTCTCCCCCTAAAGCGTCAGCAAGCCTATTTCCATGCTCAATAATCTGACCATTAAGTTTGTCTAAATATGCTCCGATTTTTTTTATCAGATCACGCTTGTTAGTTTGGAAAATACGTTTGTTTTGAGTGAGCAGGCTAACTATACCCTTTTGTAGTGGGTCAGAAATGGTTAGCTCGTCAATTTTGGACTCCAGTTTGACTTGAAGTTGTTGGAGTGGCGTCGTTAATCTAGCGTATAGGCCACGTTGCGCGACAAAATCATCAATAGATTTTATGAACCCTTCAGCATTAGAAAGTGCCAACAGCTCTTGGCGTTCTTGCTCGTCTTCCTCATCTAAAGCATCAAAGAATGACTGCGCATCAGTGAATACGATAGGGAAGTCTTCTGGAATTTTTGGTTCAAGCACTTGCGTGATGCCCAATATCTTTGTCTCTTTATCAGCCGAGTCGCTTTCAAACTTATTGATGACAATCATTATGTCCTTTGCACGACCTTGATTAAAGCAGAGGTCACGGAAGGCTGCACCTACGATATTGTCGAAAAGTTCATTGGTAATTACATATACCAATAGGTCTGCTTTCGATATGGCTTCAAGAGCTTTTATATCATGTTGCTCACACTCACCAGCGAGAATTCCAGGAGTATCCCAGATATTTAATGATTTATGCTGATATTCAGTAACCACATCTGTTGTTACACCAGCTCCAACTTTGATGCTATCAATACCAGTCAACATTTTAATTAAAGAGGACTTACCAGCGCTGTACTGTCCAGCGAAAACAAGATTCAAAGAAGACAAATTAATATCAAGCTCTGTGGCTGTTGCGGTGGAACTACCAGTATTCCATAACTCATTACAACGCTGATAAAGGTTTTCGACTTTTTCTTTAAGAATAATGTAACTAATTTCCTTCATGACTCCTCCTTAAATTATGTTGAGAGTTATCTTACAAGAGCAAAAAGCGGCTACCATCTTGATTCGGCGATGGTCTTTTCCAATGATTTTATTAATATTCTCCTTCTTAGTAAAAATAGACACTTTATCCTGATCCGAAAGTTCAACCTTCTCTACAAGCCCCTTATAAAGATAGAAAATTTTTTTATCTAAGCTGGTGTTATACACTGCAATTATTTTTTCTCCCATGGCTTTACTCATAACCATAAGAAGCTCAGTGTTCTTGAAATAATCCGAGACCAAAAAGTAACAAGCATAACCAGGGACTCTCACCACTTTGATGAATCTTGGTAGGGAAAAATGTTGCTTTGTGATCATGTAAGCGACTTGATCTAGTAGACGGGAATTAATCTCGTGCTTCAAAATATAGAGTTGATTATCAGCTCTATCTAACACGTTTATGAATTCACTTAGGGACTGACAAAGAAGAGATAAATTATTTTCTGCAGGTATAATAATGGTTCGATGGATATGTGTTTCAAACCAATCTTCCAAATTGTTCTTTATTTTTTTCTTACTTGTTTCTATATCATCAAGTAAACTCTTACGCTGTTTAGACTTAGATTCTTTTAGCTTTTTAGCACGACTATCAGAAAAAAATGAAAATATTGAGAACACTGCAGTAATACCAAATGCTAGCCAGCCCACAGGATTCCAAGAATTAAAAAAGGCGATTGCGCTTACAACTCCAGCTATAGCAGATCCCCAACCATTTATACGCTTAAAATCAAACTCAGTGAAGCACTGCCCATTGTGGGCAACTTCAAAAGATAAGGTAATATCCAGCCCCTCATTCATTTCTCGATTAAAATCATAAAGATCCATCATCACCTGTTCTGCCAAAGCCCTCACCGATTGCTCAATCTTTTCTGTAATTTTAAAGCTATTGTAATGACAGTCCCAGGCTTCTGCTGCATTACTGTCCTCAATATGATCATCAACAAAATCCGCCACAGAGGCAATTAGTGGATTAAACGCAAGATCTACCTCCGTTGAGAGCAATCTTGGCACATCACGAAGAGTTTTTACCTTCCATTGGTGAATACGAGTAAGGCTATTTTCATACTGTGGCAAGAGCTTAGTAAAGTGATCTTTTTGATTTAGGATGAGTAAATATTGTTCATCGATATGATGAAGGCTCGAGTCAAGAAATGTCTGAACTCTACGGATCGGTCCGTTACTTTCCACTTCTTCAATAAGAGCACTAAGGACTATATCTATTCTACTCAATTCATGTAATTGAGAAGCCTCTTCGTCCTGAGCTGTAGTTGCTAAGAATGCGGCTTGAGCATGAATTGGAATAATTTGAACTGTGCTTGGATTAATGCCCGCACGGGTAGCAAGGATCTTTAATCGATCAGTATGAGCTTGAATATCTTCCTCTTTAAAAATATATTTTTCAGGGTTTTTCAATGCACGTCGACGGTTACCATCATTTTCCAGATCCTTTTTGATGTTCAACACAAATATTAAGGGCTTATTTAGCCTATGAACATATTCAAGTTCAACAAAAGTCGACTCTTGGATGCTATCGCTATTGAGCATAAATAGCACGATATCTGACTGCTCAATAATCTCTCGGGCAATATGTGAGTCCTCATGGCCATTATAGGCTCCAAAGCCGGGAGTATCGATTATCCTCAAGTTATTCCAGTAATATTCTTTAGTATCGCGCGTTGTCCTTTGCACTCCTTTACCAATAGTCTGACCATTCCCTCGAGTGATAGCCTCGCGAACAGTACTCTTTCCCGCCATTGTTCGACCAAATAACATAACACTGAAGTAATCAAGATTTTTTTTCTGCTTAGCAAGATTGGTATTTCGTTTCAATAGAAGCTTTCTATAGTCTATATTAAGATTTTGTCGTATATCAGTCAGACCATCTTCAACTATTTTATTCTCTAATAATGCTTGGCTAGCAGAGTCAATCACATAATGTAATTTTTTATTCAGCTCATCAATAATATTATCACATTGCGCGAAATATCCCTGAACAACATCATATTCTTGTCTAGCAATTTTTTTGCAAGTATTGAGAGAGGCTAAGTAGTTATTTTTGTCCTCTATTGGTTTGTGCACTTTGCGATTTTCTCCAGTTTTTGTAGGCAATTTATTAAACTATAATTACTATTCATTTTTAAATTGAACAGGAAACAAATAATTCAAAAATGAATATTTTTTGGACTGGTTATTATATGCTACAGTATATTTTAAAAATATTAATTTACTATATTTTACTTGGATAGGCTACACTAATTAGTACCAGTTTTATAAGGCCATTATTATGATAAACTAAAAATAAAAAAGATGACAACAATGGCAATCGATTCATCGCGAAGAGCAAAACGTAGCTTTACTAACGAGTTCAAAAAACAAATGGTTATGCTATATCAAAATGGTAAAAAACGTGCGGATATCGTCGCAGAGTATGACCTCACCAAATCAGCATTAGACAAGTGGATAACGCAGTACCAAACTACCAAATCGCTTAGTCACGGCATTGTCTAAGCAATTTCCTGCTCGGCTCATGCTAAAGGTAATTTGATAAGATGCTAATATCCGTTGGAACTGTTCA
>NZ_WTEW01000045.1:0-5163 GCF_009795865.1 Gilliamella sp. Pas-s27 | reverse complement strand
AATGGTAGGACGACTGACCATAAAGCGTTCAGCCAAATCTGTAACTGTTATTTTTTCTTTATGATATAAGCACCCTATCTCTTGTCTGTGGTAAGGTGTTAATTTTGTTTTTTTATGTATATTCATTACAGTCGTTTCTTAAACACTGTAAACAACGCAAGGAATTCCTACATCATCATAGTGTAATGTTTTATCCTTACCAACCACATATTTTTTAAATAAAAATATTGTTATAATACGATACCTCTAAAAAATAAGAATAGCAACGCTTTATGCCTAAAACAATACTAATAGATAATTAATTAAAAACCTCCCCCACGATAAATATGTAATTACAAATAAAAGTTATGATAGTGAAAAAATACAAGAAGTGATTATATTAACTACAAACAAGTAAAGTTATTTGGTGATATCCAAAAAAGAAGCTGACAAAAGGTAATCTTGATATTGATTGGTGTTTATATAAATATGTCACTTGGTTGAAAGTGTATTTGTTATAATGAAATATTATCAAGGCATAGATAAGTTAGTAAGAAATTATATTGCCATGCTCGCATTATCATGTTGTGTGGCGTTGCTAAAAATGTATAGGAGGATTTTTATATAACTTATATCTATTACATAAATAGCTTTAATTTTGTACTTATAGACAATAAACTATATAAATTATTATAGTTTTAACTATTAACAGGAATAAATATGACTAAATGGAAACGATTATCTTTTTGTGTGGTCTGCTTTTTAGGTTTTTCTTCAGCAGAATCTTTTGCTTTATCTGCTATAACGGCAAAAGTCATTCAAGGAAGTAGTCCTCGTTTTATGTCTGAAATGGAAAATAATATTGAATCTAATAAAGAATTTAAGTATTTTGGTGTTTCTTATGATGGAAGATCTTATTTTAGTACAGCAGAGTTAAATAATGTTTTAGGTACTACTAGTATTGCATCTAAAACACCAGCAGATTTAAATTTATCAGCTGTTCTTGAACAACCAAGAGCTAATGAAGTAATTGATGTTGATGGCGATGGTGATATTATTTTATCAGAGGATTCGGCTAATCCTTTAACATTAGCATGGTATTATGAGGATGCAAATAATAACGAAGTTAAGCTAACCCCCGCTCAAACATCCACAGTATTTAGTGCATTATTAAGTAGTGGTATTTATCCATATGTCAAAGTAAGTGGTCCGGTTACTTTAAATACTCGGTATGGTATTCCTGATTTTCAATCTTACCCAGATAATAATATTGCGATAAGTAAAATTCCTTATCGCAATTTTAATATTGCAATAGATGGGGAAGCGATTAAATATGCTAGTCCCAATATGTATTTTTCAGAGCACGAGTATTCATATAAGGACAAAACGATTTTTGACTACATGACACAGAATGGTTTTTTACCACAAAATGATTATTTACGTAATTTTCCATCAACAGGTGCAAATAACCTTTATTTTTATCTCGTCACGGATGGAATAGATAATTCTCTTAATACAACAAATTGGACAGTCAGAACATCTAATATTGATGATAGTTCGCCAAGTGCAATTACAGCAACTGTAACAAAATCAATAGCCCCAGGAATAGCAGGGTTTAAAGCTTATAATAATAAAAATATGGTGCTTGTCACTTTGAAGGGACCGGATTCATCAGCTAAAACTCGAACTCAAGCTACAGCCCCAACCGCGAACCTTCCTGTTGATATTGAATTGACTGTAACCACCAAACAAAAAGTTAAACTATCTTATAAATTTAGAATAAATAAGTGGTTTGTAAATAGAGGGAGTATCGTGGCTGCACTTAGAGAACAACGAGAATGGTGTGATAAGTTGGGCGATTATAAACTCGCAGAAGCGAGAGATTTAAGTAATGCTCGATTGCTTAATTTTATTGAAAGTGGTAGAAATACTTTTAACTTCTATAAACGGTCTGTTGGAGAAGGTTTTTTATCTGAATGGGGTTCATTATCTCATTATTCGGGTGCTAAGTTTTATAATGCGACTTATGTATGGACTAATACTGTTGTACCATATAAGCTTAATAATGTTGATCATATTATTCATGTTAATATGAATGATGGAGCATTACTTGGTGTTCCATATAACCCAAATGCTGCAGTACCTAGTTATTACGGAATATGCGTAACTGAATAAACAGAACATTTAGTTTTATAAGTAGTTCCATAAAAGACTAAATAAAAATATCACAGCCATAGGTTGTGATATTTTTTTAAGTAGAGAAATAATGTAACTGTTCCTAAATCTAAAATAGTACGATCCAGAACTAGAAAATTCTCTATGAAAAAAAAGTAAAGGAAGATTTAATTATGAGCAAAGAACGCTCAACACTATTAATGACTTTAACCGAAAAACATTAAGCATTGGTATTGCACTCAGTTTACTAGCAGGTAGAATCACTCTTTATCTGGACAAGTTAGCTCAATACCGTGGTTGTCTATTAAAAATACGGGTCAATAATGGACCAGAATTTACTGAAAAAACGTATACCAACTGCGCTAAATTATGCGGTGTCACTATTGATTATATTTAACCTGATAGCCCCTATCAAAACGATTATATTGAACAATTCCACCTAGAGCAAGCAAGAAGAATGCCTAAAGAATGGCTCACTATCTATAATACTGAAGGAGCGCATAAGGCATTAAATAACATATGACACCCATTGAATTTAAAACACAAAACAAATAGCATAACTTTCTAGTTAAGGTTTGTACTAAAATGATGAATTTACAGTAAGTTACACTATCAATTCTCTACTTAAAAAAATATCACAACCTATGGCTGTGATATTTTTATTTAGTCTTTTATGGAACTACTTATAAAACTAAATGTTCTGTTTATTCAGTTACACATATTGCGTAGTGCAAAAGATTTTGATGAGTCAGAATATGATGTAATGCCCCATCATTCATATTAACATAAATAAAATTATCACCATTAGATGGTACAACAGTATTAGACCATGCATAAGTCGCATTATAAAACTTAGCACCTGAATAATGAGTTAATGGACCCCATTCAGATAAAAAACCTTCTCCAACATACCGTTTATAGAAGTTAAAAGTATTTCTACCACTTTCAATAAAATTAAGCAATCGAGCATTACTTAAATCTCTCGCTTCTGCGAGTTTATAATCGCCCAACTTATCACACCATTCTCGTTGTTCTCTAAGTGCAGCCACGATACTCCCTCTATTTACAAACCACTTATTTATTCTAAATTTATAAGATAGTTTAACTTTTTGTTTGGTGGTTACAGTCAATTCAATATCAACAGGAAGGTTCGCGGTTGGGGCTGTAGCTTGAGTTCGAGTTTTAGCTGATGAATCCGGTCCCTTCAAAGTGACAAGCACCATATTTTTATTATTATAAGCTTTAAATCCTGTTGTTCCTGGAGCAGTTGATTTTGTTACAGTTGCTGTAATTGCACTTGGCGAACTATCATCAATATTAGATGTTCTGACTGTCCAATTTGTTGTATTAAGAGAATTATCTATTCCATCCGTGACGAGATAAAAATAAAGGTTATTTGCACCTGTTGATGGAAAATTACGTAAATAATCATTTTGTGCCACAAAACCATTCAGTGTTGCTGGCGTGTAGTCAAAAATTGTTTTGTCCCGATATGAATAGTCATGATCTGAAAAATGCATATTGGGACTAGCATATTTAATCGCTTCCCCGTCTATTGCAATATTAAAATTTCGATAAGGTGTTTTACTTATCGCAATATTATTATCCGGGTAAGATTGAGAATCAGGAATACCATACCGTGTATTTAAAGTAACCGGACCACTTACTTTGACATATGGATAAATACCACTACTTAATAATGCACTAAATACTGTGGATGTTTGAGCGGGGGTTAGCTTAACTTCGTTATTATTTGCATCCTCATAATACCATGCTAATGTTAAAGGATTAGCCGAATCCTCTGATAAAATAATATCACCATCGCCATCAACATCAATTACTTCATTAGCTCTTGGTTGTTCAAAAACAGCTGATAAATTTAAATCTGCTGGTGTTTTAGATGCAATACTAGTAGTACCTAAAATATTATTTAACTCTGCTGTACTAAAATAAGATCTTCCATCATAAGAAACACCAAAATACTTAAATTCTTTATTAGATTCAATATCATTTTCTATTTCAGACACAAAACGAGGGCTATTTCCTTGAATAACTTTTGCCGTTATAGCAGATAAAGCAAAAGATTCTGCTGAAGAAAAACCTACAAAGCAAGCCATACAAAAAGATACCCAATGCCATTTAGTCATATTTATTCCTGTTAATAGTTAAAACAATAATAACTTTTTTATCCTGTTATTTATAAATAAAAAATCGAATTTATTTATATTATACGTATAATATATACAATACAGCCCCGTAAAACCACAGAAAAATAATAATAAAATAGAAAAAAATGAAATCGCTTTAATTTTACATTTTAAACAGAGTTTAAGAGGAAGTAATAAAAAAATTAATATGTTTTTATTCTGAGCAACATGTTTTATTCTCACAAAAAACAAACTATGTTATAGGTTTTAAAATATGCAAAAAGCAAATTACATAACAAGAGAAGGATACTTGGCTCTCGATCGTGAACTAAAATATTTATGGAAAGAAGAAAGACCTAAAGTTACCCAAGCTGTATCAGATGCAGCAGCTTTAGGAGACCGCAGTGAAAATGCCGAATATATTTATGGTAAACGCCGATTACGAGAAATCGATAGACGAGTACGCTTTCTAACTAAACGATTAGAATCATTAATAATTGTCGATCCCGATCCAAGACAAGAGGGAAAAGTATTTTTTGGTGCTTGGATTAAATTAGAAGATGAATCTGGTAATTCATATATTTACCGTATTG
This sequence comes from Gilliamella sp. Pas-s27, assembly GCF_009795865.1. Lineage (NCBI taxonomy): Bacteria > Pseudomonadati > Pseudomonadota > Gammaproteobacteria > Orbales > Orbaceae > Gilliamella > Gilliamella sp. Pas-s27. The sequence continues at coordinate 269 of NZ_WTEW01000045.1, read as the reverse complement.
TTGGTGCAGACGAGTTTGATCCTAAAAAAAATTGGATATCAATAAATAGCCCTGTCGCCAGAGCCTTAATTGGACATAAAGTTGATGATGAAATAACTGTCGTCACTCCAAATGGGAAAATATGCTATTACATTATAGAGATAAGTTATGTTGAGCTGTAACTATCCCCTAAAAGAGCACAGCCAAAAAGTAGAAAATTCTCCATGATAAAAGTAAAGGGGATTTAATTATGAAAAAATGACTGAACATCAAATCGTCGCTATTTTAAA